>CAIRTN010000237.1 GCA_903881515.1 uncultured Rhodospirillales bacterium
GATCAGCACCCCATGCGCCAGCATGAACTGCCAGATGTTCTGCGCCATCCCCGACAGCACATACCCCGCCGCCAGAAACACCGCCCCGCCACCGATCGTCACCGCCACGCCCCGACGGTCCGCCAGCCGCCCCATCACCAGCCCGCCGGTCGCATACCCCACCATCAGCAGCGTATACGGCAACGAAGCGATCCCCCGATCCACCCCGAACTCGGCCTGCACCGCCGGCAGCGCCACCACCACCGACCACATGCCGATCCCGCCCATCGTGCAGATCAGCAGCGCCACCAGCAGCCGCGTCCAGGCATAACCCGAATCGATCAGGTCTTCGTCGCTTGCTGTCACCGCCCGTTTCCCCCCACTCGACGCCGCTTCCGCTCCCCGCCTATCCTCGCCACATCGCCAGGACCACCGTGATGAACGCAAACGCCGCCGCCCAACTCATCCAACAGCACTGGCACGCCGGTACCCGCATGGCCAGCCTGCCCGACGCAATGCGCCCCCGCAGCCGCGCCGAGGCCTATGCCATCCAGGCGCGCTTCGAAACCCTGTGTCCCGCCCCGCTCTACGGCTGGAAGATCGCCGCGACGTCGATCGCCGGCCAGCGTCATATCGGCGTCGACGGCCCGCTCGCCGGCCGCATCCTCGCCGAACGCGTTATCGCCGAGGCCGACACCATCCCCTTCGGCGCCAACCACATGCGCGTCGCCGAAGCCGAATTCGCCTTCCGGCTCGCCTCTGACATCGCCCCCCGCGTCACCCCTTACGCCATCTCCGATTGTCTCGACGCGGTGGCCACCCTGCATCCCGCCATCGAAATCCCCGACAGCCGCTTCGCCGATTTCGCCACATCAGGCGCCGAGCAACTGATCGCCGACCTCGCCTGCGGCCATTATTTCGTCCTCGGCGATCCCGCCCCCGATCTCTGGCGCACCCTCGATCTCGCCGCCCACAAAGTCACCGCCACCGTCTCCGGCGGCACGCCGCAGCACGGGATCGGTGCCAACGTCCTCAGCGATCCGCGCATCGCGCTGGCCTGGCTGATCAACGAGATCACCGGCCTCGGCCTCACCCTGCGGGCCGGCCAGGTCATCACCACCGGCACCTGCGTCACCCCGCTACCGATTGCCCCGCATGACACCGTCTCCGCCGATTTCGGCACAATCGGCCGAATCACCGTCCGCTTCGGCGCCTAACGCGACCGCCACTCCTCGATCCAGCTGGTGAAAAACCCCAGCCGCCGCGGGTTGTCGAGCCCGGTCAACCCCTTCGGCGTGATCACCGCGGTTGCCGCGAAATACAGCGGGATATCCGGCATCTCCGCCGAATACAGCTCCAGCAGCCGTTTCCAACGCGCCTTGCGCCGCACCGGGTCCAGCTCACCGCGCGCAGCCAGCAATGCCGCGTCCACTTCGGCGTTGCGCCACCCGCCATAATTCCGCCCGGCCCAGGCGTTCTCCGCCGTCGGCACATAGCGCGTAGCGAACATGTCGATCGGCAGCGCATCGACCCCGGCGCCACCCTCGAACTCCACCATCCCCTTGAAACTGCGCTTGCGCAGGCTTTCCCCGAACATCACCCGCGCCGGCTCGTTGCGGATCACCACCTCGATCCCCACCGCGCGCAGCTGCGTCTGCAAAACCTGCTCCACCAGCTCGCGCGTCCGGTTGCCGCTGGTCGAAACCAGATCGATGGAAAACCGCTCCCCCGCGGCGCTCACCAGCACCCCATCCGTCCCCGCCCGGAACCCCGCCGCCGTCAGCAGCCCTCGCGCGGCGGCCGGATCGTACGGCCAGGTCGGCACCGACGCATCGAAGCCCGGCTCGCTCGGGTGCAGGAACAGATAGGCCGGCTGAAACCGGTTCTCGAACAACTTCGCCACGATCGTCTTGCGATCGATCGCCATCGACAGCGCATGCCGCACCCGCGCATCGGCCAGCAGCGGGTTGTCGAGGTTGAGCTTCAGCATCTCGTAGCTGCCCAGCGCCGGGCGGAAATCGAAATCGAACCGCGCGCCCTGCGTTTTGCTCAGCGCCAGTGTCTGATCCAGCGTCAGCCCCATATTGCTGGTCGCCACCGTATCCACATCGCCCGACAGCAGATTGGCTTGCAACGAGGCGGTATTCTCGATCAGCCGCATCGTCACCTGGCGGAAATACGGCTTCGGCCCGCTCCAATACGGGTTCGCCTCCATCACCACCTGATCGTTCGGCTTGAACAACACCGCCCGGTAAGGCCCGTTCCACAGCCCCGGCTCCTCCGGCCGGCGGTTGAACGCCGATTTCTGCCCGTAATCCAGCGGTCCCGATGCCGCGGCGAAGATCGGCCCCTCGATATGCTCCGGCAGCAGGAACAGCCCGCCGATCTTCTGATAGTCATAAATCGGGCTGCGCAGCGTGATCGCCACATGCAGCGCATCCACCGCCTCGACCTTCTCGATGAACTGCGGCGGGCTGAACGCGAAGTTCACCTTGAACGAGAACGCCACATCCGCCGCCGTCAGCGCCACCCCATCCGCCCAACGCAACCCAGGCTTCAAGGTGTAGGTGACCACCATCCCCTCGCTGCCGTCGGCACGCGTCACGATCCGTGCCCCGCCATTCGCCAGGCTCGGTACCTCGGTGCACAGCAGGCAAATCGGCGTGCCATCAGCCGCCAGCCCCAGCATCGAGCGGTTCATCGCCGCCAGCACGATATTGCGCACCGAGGTCGAGGTGATGAACGGATGCATATCCGGCGGAAACTGGCTCATCCCCACCACGATGCTGTCGCGCGGCGCCGCCCCCACCACCGAGGCCCACACCGTCAGCCAGAGAACCAGCCAAATCCTCATGCCGTCAGCCCTCCGCCAGGATCTGGCGCGCGCATTCCTCGGTCGCCCATCGCCCGGCATCCACCTCCAGGTCATAGACCACGCCCCGGTGCACGCTCTCTGCCTGCGTCGCCGCCATCCCCGCCGCCCGGTCGCCGCGCGCCGCCTCCCGCGCCACCGCAACCTCGGCCGCGCAGCGCACGCCGACCCAGCACACCACAACACCGTCCAGCAAATCGCGCCAGACTGCCTGGCCCGCCGCCCCGTCCAGGAATACTTCGTCCAGAATCACCCGCGCGCCCTTCCGGATCATTTGTGCCACCCCGTGCAGCCACGCCGCCTCGGCCGCGCGATACCCCGCGCCGACGGTGATCGATCCGTCCTCGGCCACCACGATCCCGTCCGGATGCCCCCACAGACCCGCCGGCGCCACCGCGATCAGGGTATCCACCCCGATCGCCAGCCACACCTGCGGCAACAGCATCTCCTGCAGGCAGCGCGCCAGGCTCGTCTTGCCCGAGCTGGACCCGCCGTTCAGAACGATGACCTGCGCCCTCACGGCGCCGGTGCATCCTCCACCAGCACGATATGCAGCCGCCGCGGCCCATGTGCGCCCAGTTCCAGCACGCTCTCGATATCCGCCGAGCGCGACGGCCCCGTCACCAGCATCACGTTGCGCGGCATGAACCCGCCCGAAACCGGGTCCACACGTTGCCGCAGCCACGCCCAGGCATCCTCGTACGGCCCGACGATCCGGCTCGCCCGCAGCACCACGATCGCGGTATCGCCCAGCAGATTGATCGTCGTCGGCCGCTCCGGCGCAGATGGCAGCATCAGTGTCCCGGTCTCCGCGATCCCGGCATAGCCCTGCTGCACACACACCAGATCGCTCGCCGCCGCACGCCCCACCCGGATCTGCAGCATCGGCCGCAGATGCCACGGGATGTCCTGCGTCAGCTCCGGATGCGGCGACATCGCGAAATCTGTCGGCAGGTTCTGCGCCGCCAGATAATCCGCCACCGCCCCCGGCACCCCCGCCAGATCCGGCACCCGCGTCAGCGTGCCGAACTCCTTCTCCACATTCGCCACGAACCGGCTCACCAGCTCGGCATGCGTGCCGATGCTGCGCGCTGGCGTCAGATGCCGCGGATGCCCCACCAGCCTGGCCCGCAGCGCAAACGCCTGGTCCTCCGGCAGCGGCCCGCGCTTCAGTCCGCGCCGGATCGCGCCCAGGATCGCATCGCGGCTCACAGCTTGCCCTCCCGCTGCAACCGGGCATACCGGGCGAAGAAAGTCTCTCCCTCCGGCGCCGGCAGGTCGCGCCCCGCAGTCCAACCCGCGGCCAGCGGCAGCGAACTCAGCCGCCCCGTCCGCCGCCCCAGCTTCGCCAATCCCCAAGCCGCCACCTGCGTCAGCACCCGATAGACCGCCGGCCGTTGCACCAGCCACCCCCAGACGCCCAGGCCCGACCGCACGCCCTGCGGCGACAGATGCCGCTCGAACTCCCGTTCCCGCCAATGCCGCATCATCTTCGGCAGCGGGATCTTCACCGGGCACACGCTCTCGCACTTGCCGCAGAACGTGCTCGCATTCGGCAGGTTCCCCGCCTTGTCGATCCCGATCAGCGACGGCGTCAGCACGCTGCCCATCGGCCCCGGATACACCCAGCCATAGGAATGCCCGCCCACCGCGAAATACACCGGGCAATGGTTCATGCACGCCGCACAGCGGATGCAGCGCAGCATGTCCTGGAACTCGGTGCCCACCATCGCCGAACGCCCGTTATCGACGACGACGACGTGATACTCCTCCGGCCCGTCCCAATCCCCCGGTCGCCGCGCCCCGGTCGAAAACGTGGTGTAGACCGAGAAATCCTGCCCCGTCGCCGACCGCGCCAGCAGCCGCAGCAGGCTCATTGCGTCTTCCAGCGTCGGCACCACCTTCTCGATGCTGGCCAGCACGATATGCACCCGCGGCAAGGTCTGCGTCAGATCGCCATTGCCCTCGTTGGTGACAATCACGCTCGAACCGCTCTCTGCGATCAGGAAATTCGCCCCGGTGATCCCGACATCGGCGGCCAGGAACTTCTCCCGCAGCTTCGTGCGCGCCTCCACCATGATATCCCGCCGCTCGGCGAACACCCGGTCCGCCGGCAGGTCGGTATGCACCTTGCGGAAGCTCTCCTCCCAATCCTCACGGTTCAGGTGGAACGCCGGCCCGATGATATGGCTCGGCGGCTCGCCGCGGATCTGCAGGATGTACTCCCCCAGATCGGTCTCCACCGGCACAATACCATGCGCCTCCAGGTGCTCGTTGATCGCGAGCTCCTCGGAGATCATCGACTTGCCCTTCGTCACCGTGCGTGCGCCCACCCGCTGACAGATCGCCAGCACCGCCGCCCGCGCGTCATCGGCGGTCGAGCACCAATGCACCTGCCCGCCCGACTTCTCGACATTCCCCGCCCAGGTCTCCAGATAGAAATCCAGATGCTGCAACGTGTGGTTCTTGATATCCCGCCCGATATCACGCAGCGCCTCGAACTCCGGCAGCCCCGCCTTCGCCGCCGCCCGCTTCGCCGGATGCTGCGGCCTGGTGCGCGTCAGCGCCTTCTGCAGGCTCGGATCCTCCAGCGCACGCGCCGCATTCGCCTTGAATTCCGGTGATGTCGACAGCATGCGCCTAACCCTTCACTTCGCCGATCGGCGGCACGTCCAAGGTCATCCCCGCCAGCACCTCGGCGACATGGCGCACCTTCACCGTGCTGCCCAGCCGCTCCAGCCGCCCCGCCATATTCAACAGACAGCCCATATCGCCGGCCAGCAGCGTATCCGCCCCGCTCGCCACGATATCCTTGCACTTGTCGTCAACCATCCGAACCGAAATCTCGGGATACTTCACACAGAACGTGCCCCCGAACCCGCAACAGATCTCCGGCTCAGCCATCTCCGTGATGCTCACGCCCTCCACCGAGTTCAGCAGCATTCGCGGCTGCTCCTTGATCCCCAGTTCGCGCAGCCCCGAGCAACTGTCGTGATACGTCACCTTGCCCGCATAGGAAGCCTCGACCCGATGCACCCCCAGCACCCCGGTGAGTAAATCGATCAGCTCATAGGTCCGCCCCGCCATCGCCTCGACGCGCTTCAGCGTGTTGGGATCATCCTCGAACAGATGCGGCAGATGCTTGCTCAGCATCCCCGCGCAGGAGCCGGATGGCACGACGACATAATCGTAGCCCTCGAACGCCTCCAGCACCTGCCGGGCGATCTCGCGGGCCGTCGCCCGATCGCCGGAATTATACGCCGGCTGCCCGCAACAGGTCTGTGCTCTGGGCACCTCGACCTGGCATCCTGCCCGCTCCAGCAGCCGGATCGCGGCAAAGCCCACCGTGGGACGGTGCATATCGACAAGACAGGTGACAAACAGCGCTACGCGCGGACGGTTCGTGCTCATGACGGCACTCTAGGCGACCGGCGCAAGCAAGGCGAGGGTGGGAAGCAAGCAGTTGGCAATGGGCCAGCATGAAGGAGAGCGGAGACGATGGTGACGATCCACGGGATCAAGGCCTGCGACACGATGAAGAAGGCGCGCGACTGGCTGGACGCGCACGGCATCGCCTACGCGTTTCACGACTACAAGACCCAGGGGGTGAGCCGGGTCACGCTGCAAGCCTGGGTCGCGCAGGTCGGCTGGGAGACGCTGCTGAACCGCGCCGGAACCACATTTCGCAAACTGCCAGATGCGGACAAGGCCGGGCTCGATGCGGAACGGGCCATGGCGCTGATGCTGGCGCAGCCGTCGATGATCAAGCGGCCCGTTCTGGACCTGGGCGGGCGCATTCTGGTGGGGTTCCGCCCCGAGGCCTACGCCGCCGCATTTTGACCGGAGCGGCGGTTTGGCCGAGAGTGGCGGCGAACACGCAATTGGATTGGGAGAGACTCCGATGTCCGCAACCGCACCCCTCAAGCCGCGCGGGCGGCTGTTTTTCGCCAATCCCGGCCCGACCAACATCCCCGACAGCATCCTGCATGCCATCGGCCACTACGCGGTGGACTTCAACGATCCCGAGTTCCTGAAGCTGTACGAGGAATGCTGGGAGGGTGTGCTGCGGGTGATGAAGACCACCCAGCACATGTTCATGTACACCGGCTCCGGCCACGCCGCCTGGGAAGCCAGCCTGGTGAACCTGCTGTCCGCCGGCGATACCATGCTGGTGCTGGAGACAGGGAATTTCTCCGAAAGCTGGGGCCGGATGGCGGCCGACCTTGGAATTATCGTGCAGACCTTGCCCTGCGACTGGCGGGTGGGCGCCGATATGGCGGCGCTGCGTGCGGCGCTGGCCGCCGATACCGGCCATGCGATCAAAGCGATCGGCGCGGTGCACAACGAAACCTCGACCGGGATGTTCCTGCCGATCGACGAAATCCGCGCCGCGCTCAACGCGACCGGGCACCCGGCGTTGCTGCTGGTCGATACCATTTCCTCGCTGGGCTGCATCGACCTGCAGATGGATGAATGGGGCGTCGACGTGGTGGTCGGCGGCAGTCAGAAGGGCCTGATGCTGCCCACCGGCATGGCGTTCACCGGCGTTTCGCAGAAGGCGCTGGATGCCAGCAAGGATGCCAACCTGCCGCGGCATTATTTCTCCTGGAAGGCGATGTCGGCGCGCAAGCAGCGCAGCTTCATCGGCACCGTGCCCACCAACCAGTTCTTCGGCCTGCGCGAGTCGATCCGGCTGATCGAGGAAGAGGGGCTGGAGAACGTGTTCAACCGCCATGCCCGCCTGGCCGAGGCGGTGCGCCGCTGCGTGCGGCACTGGTCGGGCAATAACGGGCCGCAACTCTATTGCGCCAACCCGACGCGGGAATCGAACTCGGTGACCGCCGTGCTGATGCCGGAAGGCTTCAGCGCAGAGGCGGTGCGCAACACCACCAAGGACCGATTCAACGTCTCGCTCGGCGGCGGGCTGGCCCGGCTGAACGGCAAGGTGTTCCGCATCGGCCATCTCGGCGACCTCAACGAGCCGATGATCCTCGGCACGCTGGCCGCGATCGAGATGGCGTTCCGCATCAACAACGTGCCGCATGCCGCCGGCGGCGTGGATGCGGCGATGGCGTATCTCGCCGACGCCTGATCGTCGCCATGGCCAGGGCGCGCATCGTCGGGTGGTGCGCGCTGTGGCTGGCGGTGCTGATGGCACTGCTGCTGGTCGGCCCCCCGCTTAGTTACGGCCAGCAGAGCCTCTACTGCGTGCGCAGTTTCCGGTTCACCGATTGGCTGCGCCTGATCGTGGTGTGCGACACCGGGGACTATGTGGCGCTCGCCGCCGAACCCTGGGGCCTGCTGGATATCGACAGCGCGCGGCAGTCGCGGCCGGGCTTTGTCGCATTGGCGTATCTGCTGTCCGTCGTCTGGCGCTGGCCGGGCGCGCTCGTATCGGGCCTGCTGCCTTCTGATCTGGGCGAGATGCCGGGGACGGCCGAGCGCATCGCGTTCGCATTGTCGCACTGGGTGGCCGGGTATCTGGCCTATATCAGCCTCAATGTCGCAGTCCTGCTCGCGGCGGTCTGGGGATCGCTGCGGCTGCTGCCGAGCAAAATCGGCGCGGCGGTGCCGGTTATCCTGATCTGCATCCTCGCGCTGTTGCTGGCCAATGATGTGGTGAAGGCCTTCGTCTGGTCGGCGCACACGCAGATGTTCAACATCGCCATCCCAGTGCTGACAATCGGGTTGATCCTGCATCCGCTCGCACCGTCCCGGGCGGCCTGGGCGGCGATGGGTCTGGGGTTGGCTATGCTGATCTATGCGAGCTTTGCGCTTGGCTTTGCCGGGATGCTGGTGGGGCTGTGGCGCATCCGGCCGGGCTGGCACCGGCTGATGACGTATTGCGTTATGTTCGTGTTGCCCTCGGCGGCATGGGCTGCCGTCGTGTGGTGGGTCAATGGCACCTACCACGTCGCTGAAATGTCGCAGTACGGCGAATTTGTCTGGATCGCCCGCAGTTGGCAGCAGGGTCCGGCCGCCTTCGCCCTGGCGGCGCTGGATAACGCCTGGTTTTTCCTGGCCGCGGCAGCGGCGCAGGCGGTGCCGGCGCTGCTGGTGCTGCTCTATGCCGCGATCCGGGCGCGCCGCCTGCCGGCCGAGGCCACGCTGGCGGCCGGGGCGGTGTGCCTGTTGGCCCTGGGGTTCTTCACCCTGATCGGCTGGCATGCCGAGCGGCTGTCGATCACCGCTGTGGTGCCGGTGGTATGGCTGGCGGCCCGCGTCGTGGCCGAAGCCAAGACAGCCTGGACCTGGACCGATGCCGCCGTGATCGGCGCGGTGGCGTTCGGGCAATCGATGGTGATGATCGCGAAATCTGGGCCGCTGTCCTGACGCAAGCCTGACCGGCCCCGACCGGCACCGGCAGGCTGAGCGCTGTGCTTCCCCTGCCCCAGCTTGCCCTGACCACCGGGGCGTGTTGAGATTCATCCCTCACGTCCCGGAGCTTCCGCCATGACCGATCCCGCCCTGCTCGCGCGCCTGCGCGCGGCCGTCGATGCCAACTGGGACAAGCAGGTCGCCTGGCTGCAGAACCTGGTGCGCTTCCCCTCGCTGCGCGGCAAGGAAGGGCCTTGCCAGGACTGGATCGCCCGCGAATTCGCCGCCCGTGGCTGGAGCGTCGATCGCTACACCCTGTCCGAAGTCGCGATGGACCATCTGCCCGGCTACGCCCCGGTGATGGATACCGACTACACCCAGGCGGTGCAGGTCGTCGCCGCCGTGCGCGCGCCGGAACAGCAGGGCCGCAGCCTGATCCTGCAAGGCCATGTCGACGTCGTGCCCGCCGGGCCGGAGGAGATGTGGACCTACAAACCCTTCGACCCCGTGATCCGCGACGGCTGGATGTACGGCCGCGGCGCGCATGACATGAAACAGGGCGTCTCGGCGATGGTGTTCGCGATGGACGCGCTGCGCAGCGCCGGCCTGGCCCCCGCGGCCGATGTCTATGTGCAGACGGTCACCGAGGAGGAATGCACCGGCAACGGCGCGCTCTCCACCCTGGCGCGCGGCTACCGTGCCGATGCCGCGCTGATCCCCGAACCCACCGGCGGCGTGGTGACGCGGGCTCATGTCGGGGTGCTCTGGTTCCGCCTGCGCATTCGCGGCGTGCCGGTGCATGTCGCGGTGGCGCAAAGCGGCTCGAACGCGATCATGTCGGCCTTCGCGCTGCTCAAGGAGTTGCAGGGCCTGACCGCGCGGATCAACGCGCGGGCGAAGGATCACCCGCTGTTCGCCGGCATCACCGATCCGGTGAAGTTCAATCCCGGCGTGATCCGTGGCGGCGACTGGGGCAGCTCGACCCCGGCCTGGTGCGAGGTCGATTGCCGCATCGGTCTTCTTCAGGGAACCAAGCTGGCCGATGCCCGTCAGGAGGTGCTCGACGCCGTGGCCCAGGCCGCCCAGCACGACGCGTTCCTGGCCAACAACCCGCCCGAGGTGATCTGGAACGGCTTCCAGGCCGACGGCTTCCACCTGCCCCCCGGCTCGGAGGCCGAACAGGTGCTGGCCGCCACGCATCAGCAGGTCTACGGCCAGCCGATGCAGGCCCGCACCAGCACCGAGGTGAACGATGCCCGCTTCTATCAGCTGTATTACGGCATCACCGGGCTGTGCTACGGCCCGGGCGGGGAGGGGGCGCACGCGTTCGACGAACGTGCCAATCTCGCCGCGCTGAAGACCAACACGCTCTCCATCGCGGCGTTCATCGCCGAATGGTGCGGCGTGCGCGAAGTTTAAGGCGGGAAGTAGATTCACCACAGCGGCACAGAGGGCACAGAGAAGGC
>CAIRTN010000238.1 GCA_903881515.1 uncultured Rhodospirillales bacterium
ACCGGCGCCGGCCAGCACGGTGTCGCCACCGCCACCGTCTGTGCCCTGTTCGGCCTGCCGTGTACCATTTACATGGGCGCCGTTGACGTCGCGCGTCAGGCGCCGAATGTGTTCCGCATGAAGCTGCTCGGCGCCGAGGTGAAACCGGTCACCTCCGGTGCCGCCACGCTGAAGGATGCGATGAACGAGGGCCTGCGCGACTGGGTCGCCAACGTGCACGACACCTACTACATCATCGGCACCGTCGCCGGCCCGCACCCGTTCCCGATGATGGTGCGCGACTTCCAGAGCGTGATCGGCGAGGAAGCCAAGATCCAGTTGCACGAGGCCGAAGGCAAGCTGCCTGACGTCGCGATTGCCGCGATCGGTGGCGGCTCCAACGCCATGGGCCTGTTCCATCCGTTCCTCGACGACACCTCGGTCCGCCTGATCGGCGTCGAAGCCGCCGGCCATGGCCTGGATTCCGGCCAGACCGCCGCCAGCCTGTCGCGTGGCCGCCCCGGTGTGCTGCACGGCAACCGCACCTATCTGCTACAGGACGACGACGGCCAGATCACCGAGGCGCACTCGATCTCCGCCGGCCTCGACTATCCCGGCATCGGCCCCGAGCATTCCTGGCTGCACGAGATCGGCCGCGTCGAATACGTCGCCGCCACCGATACCGAAGCGCTGGAGGCCTTCCAGATGTGCACCCGGTCCGAGGGCATCATCCCCGCCCTGGAGCCGGCGCACGCGCTCGCTCATGTCGCCAAGATCGCGCCGACGATGTCGCCGGAGCAGATCATCCTGATGAATCTCTGTGGTCGCGGCGACAAGGATATCTTCACCGTGGCCGACGCGCTGGGAGTCACCCTGTGAGCCGTATTGCCGCCCGTTTCGCCGCCATCCGCGCCGAAGGGCGCGGCGCGCTGATCCCCTTCCTCGAAGCCGGGGACCCCGACGCCGCCACCTCGATGGCCATCCTGCGCGGTATGCCAGGCGCCGGCGCCGACCTGATCGAGATCGGCTGCCCCTTCACTGATCCGATGGCCGACGGCCCCACCGTCCAGCTCGCCGGCAAGCGCGCCCTCATCGGCGGCGCCACCATGGCGAAGACCCTGGCCATGGTGCGGGACTTCCGCGCCGAGGACGACGTCACCCCGATCATTCTGATGGGCTACCTCAACCCCATCCTGTCCTACGAACCCGAGCGCTTCTGCCAGGACGCCGCCGCCGCCGGCGTTGACGGCCTGATCGTCGTCGACCTCCCCACCGAGGAGGCCGACATGCTGGTGCCGCACGCTACCGCCCGCGGCATCGACATCATCCGCCTGATCGCGCCCACCACCGACAATGACCGCCTGCCCAAGGTGCTCGCCGGCAGCTCCGGCTTTGTTTACTACGTCTCGATCACCGGCATCACCGGCACCCGCACGGCCACCTCCGCCGAGCTGGCCGACGCCATCCCCCGCATTCGCCAGTTCACCGACCTGCCGATCGCCATCGGCTTCGGCGTCCGCACCCCGGCCCAGGCCGCCGAGGCCGCCCGCCGCGCCGACGGCGCCGTGGTCGCCTCAGCCCTGATCGATACCCTCGCCGCCTCGCTCGACTCCGAAGGCCGCGCCGCGCCCGACAGCGCCCGCAAGGTGCTGGATCAGGTCCGCGGCCTCGCCGAAGCCGTGCGTTCTGCGAGGGCCTAAGGGGTCGCTTTTTTGTAAAAAAGCGACGCAAAAAACTCTATTCTCTCCGCCAGCCCGGACACCCGCCGCATGATCCGAACGTCCGTGCCAGCGGAGAGAATAAAAGTTTTTTGCTTCTTTTTTTCAAAAAAGAAGCGCTTCCCTTCGCCTTGACCGACCTCCAAACTCCGGAGCACTCCCATGAGCTGGCTCACCGAATACGTCCGCCCGAAGATCCGCACCCTGTTTTCCCGCAGCGAGGTGCCGGAAAACCTGTGGGTGCAGTGCACCTCCTGCCAGCAGGTGACGTTCCATACCGAGATGGAAAAGCAGCTCCGGGTCTGCGGCCATTGCGGGCACCACATGCGCGCCACCGCGGCGCAGCGTCTGCAATGGACCTTCGACGAAGGCAGCTACACCCGCATCGAACTGCCGAAAGTCCCCGCCGATCCCCTGCGCTTCCGCGGCTCCAAGCGCTATGCCGACCAGTTGAAGGACGCCCGCGAGAAAACCGGCATCGATGACGCCGTGCTCGTCGCCCACGGCACCATCGGCGGCCACAACGCCGTGGTCGCGGCCATGGCCTTCGAGTTCATCGGCGGCTCCATGGGCGCCGCCGTCGGCGAGGGCATCGTCGCCGCCGCCCGCCTCGCCGTGTTGCAGGACGCCCCCCTGATCGTGTTCACCGCCTCTGGCGGCGCGCGCATGATGGAGGGCGCGATCAGCCTGATGCAGATGCCGCGCACCGTCATCGCCGCCCGCCTGGTGAAGGAGGCCAGGCTCCCCTTCATCACCG
>CAIRTN010000239.1 GCA_903881515.1 uncultured Rhodospirillales bacterium
GCGCAACACCCTGCGCGTCACCGCGCGCGCTGCCAATAACGGCGGGGCCGATGTCGTCGGGTATCTCAGCGACGTCACCCGCGAAATGCAGGAACAATTACAGCGCCAGCAGGTCACCACCCTGCTCACCCTCGGCGAAATGGCCACCGGCATCGCCCACGAACTGAACCAGCCACTGACCTCCATCAGCTTCGCCGCCCAGAACGCCAGTATTAAGCTCGCCCGCATCCCGGACGCCATCAAAGCCCAGGCGCCCGGCATCGCCTCCGCCGCAGAAAAGCTCAAGCGCGTCGTGGATCAGACCATGCGCGCCTCGCGCCTGATCGAGCACATGCGCATCTTCGCCCGCAATCAACCACAATCGGCCACCCCGATCTCCTGGGCGGCGGTGCTCGACTCAGCGCTCGAAATCCTCATCGCCAAACTCAGCGACTGCACCGTGCTGCGCGACATTCCCGCCGATCTGCCCGCCATCCTCGCAGCCCCGATCCCGCTCGAGCAGATCCTCATCAACCTAATCTCGAACGCCGCCGACGCCTACAACACCGCCCTGCCGGGCCTGCCGCGGCCCATCCTGGTCCATGCCTCAGCCGACGGCGGCACCGTCATCCTGCGCGTCGCCGACCGCGCCGGCGGCATCCCGCCCAACGTCCTGCCACGGGTGTTCGAGCCGTTCTTCACCACCAAGGACCCCGGCCGCGGCACCGGCCTCGGGCTCGCGCTGGCCTTCGGCACCGTCACCGAACTCGGCGGCACCATCACCGCCGCCAACGCCGACGGCGGCGCCGTGTTCGAAATCCGCCTGCCCGCCTGCTACCCCACCGCGCGATCGTAAGGATAATACGGCGGAAACGCCCCGATCGCCGTCATATCCACTTCCACCAGGCTCGGCCCGCGATGCGCGATCGCCTGCGCCACCGTCGCGCCGAAATGCTCCGCATGGCTCACCCGGAAGAACGGAATCCCCGCCAGTCCCGCCAGCCCCTCCAGCTCCGGCGACAGCAGATCGCCGTAGAACCGCCGCCCGCCATACAGCGCATCCTGGATGTGCTTGATCACCCCATAGCCCCGGTCGTTCATCACGATCATCACCATGTCGGCATTCTCCTGCACCGCCGTCCACAGCTCGGTGACGTTCAGGAAGAATCCGCCATCGCCTGACATCATCACCGTCTTGCGGTCCCCCGCCGCCATCGCCGCCCCGATGCCCAGATGCAGCCCCAGCCCGATCCCCGCACCCACCGGATAGATGCTGTCCCGCGGCCCATAAACCGGGAACAGCCGGTTGCCCCAGGTCGAGTTGGCAATCGTGATATCGCGCACCCACAGCGCATCGCGCGGCATCACCGCACGCAACTGCCGCGGGAAATCCGCATACGGCCCCAGGCTCGCCCTGAACGCCTCCTGCGCCGCGGCCTTCATCGCCCGGAACTCCGCCCCGAACCCCGGATCGACCGCCATCCCGCCCAGCCGCCCCAGCAGCGCCTCCAACGTCAACGCCGCATCCCCGCACACGAACTGCCGCACCGGATAGGTCCGCCCGTTCGCCGCCGGGTCCACATCGATCTGCACCAGATTGCCCGGCAGCTTCACCGTGAAATCCCCGGTCTCATGCCCGCGCAGCCGAGACCCCGCCACGATCATCAGGTCGCACCCGGCATAGAAATCCTGAATGATCGGCATCCCGTTGCCGTTCAGCCCGCCCAGAGTCATCGGATGGTCCTCCGGCACCACCCCCCGCCCCGCCCAGGACGTCACCATCCCGAACCCCTTTTCCAGCAACCCCAACGCCGCCGCGCCCGCGCCCCGCGCCCCATTGCCCAGCCACAGCATCGGCCGCTTCGCCGCCCTCACCCGCTCCACCAACTCATCCAGCTCGCTCGCAGCCGGCACCATCGCCGGCGGCACCGGCAGCACCAGGTTATCCAGCGCCGCCGGCCGCTCGATCGCCGTGCGCTGAATATCGATCGGCACCTCCACACTCACCGGCCCCATCGGCGGCGTCAGCGCCAAAGCCGCCGCCCGCATCAACACCCCCAGCGCCTCGCCCGCCGAACGCACCCGAAACGCATCCTTCCCCGCGCTCCGCAATATCCCCAGCTGATCCGGAATATCGTGCACCGTGCCCATGTTCCGATCGGCAAACTTCGTCGCCGTCTGCCCCGTCAGCAACAACATCGGCGAACCGGCAAACCGCGCCTCCACCAGCCCCGCAATCGAGTTCGACACCCCCGGCCCGGTCGAGGAAAACATCACCCCCAGTTGCCCCGTCGCCCGCGCATAGGCATCCGCCATATGCCCGGCCCCCAGCTCGCCCCGCGTCATCACATACCGGATCGCATTGCGCCGCCCGATGCCATCCAGCATCGGAATATTATGCACACTCACCACGCCAAACACCGTGCGCACACCAACGGCCGCTAGAAACTCGGCGACCAGATCGCCGACATTGTATCCGGACATTTCGCTCTCCCTTATGCGTTAAGGGCAGCGTGAGGGCTCAGCCTTCAGCCCGCAAGGGGATCGGAGCAAGCGA
>CAIRTN010000240.1 GCA_903881515.1 uncultured Rhodospirillales bacterium
GTCGCCCACATCTGGTTCCTGAAGTCGCTGCCGAGCCGCATCGCCATGATGCTCGACATGCCGCTGAAGGACATCGAGCGGGTCCTCTACTTCGAGCACTACATCGTCACGGAGCCGGGCCTGACCCCGCTGAAGCAGCACCAGCTGCTGACCGAAGACGACTACATGCGCTATCAGGAGGAGTTCGGGGACGACAGCTTCACCGCCGAGATCGGCGCCGAAGCGGTCCGCGGCCTGCTCATGGCCATCGACCTGCCGAAGGAGGCCGACCGCCTGCGGGTGGAGCTGGCCGACAACCCCTCGGACATGAAGCAGAAGAAGTACTCCAAGCGCCTCAAGATCATCGAGGCGTTCATGGAGTCCGGCAACAAGCCGGAGTGGATGATCCTGACGGTCGTGCCGGTGATCCCGCCGGAACTGCGCCCGCTGGTTCCCCTCGACGGCGGCCGCTTCGCCACCTCCGACCTCAACGACCTCTATCGCCGCGTCATCAACCGGAACAACCGGCTGAAGCGCCTGATGGAGCTGCGCGCCCCTGACATCATCATCCGCAACGAGAAGCGGATGCTGCAGGAAGCCGTCGACGCCCTGTTCGACAACGGCCGCCGCGGCCGCGCCATCACCGGCGCCAATAAGCGTCCGCTGAAGTCGTTGTCCGACATGCTAAAGGGCAAGCAGGGCCGCTTCCGGCAGAACCTGCTCGGCAAGCGCGTCGACTATTCCGGCCGTTCGGTCATCGTGGTGGGCCCGGAGCTCAAGCTGCATCAGTGCGGCCTGCCGAAGAAGATGGCCCTCGAGCTGTTCAAGCCGTTCATCTACTCCAAGCTGGAGAAATACGGCCACGCCACCACCATCAAGGCCGCCAAGCGGATGGTGGAAAAGGAGCGTCCCGAAGTGTGGGACATCCTTGAAGAGGTGATTCGCGAACATCCGGTGATGCTGAACCGTGCGCCGACCTTGCATCGGCTGGGCATTCAGGCGTTCGAGCCGGTGCTGATCGAGGGCAAGGCAATCCAGCTGCATCCGCTGGTCTGCACGGCCTTCAACGCTGACTTCGATGGCGATCAGATGGCCGTTCACGTGCCACTGAGCCTTGAGGCGCAGCTTGAGGCCCGCGTGCTGATGATGTCGACCAACAACATCCTGAGCCCCGCGAACGGCAAGCCGATCATCGTGCCCAGCCAGGACATCGTGCTCGGTATCTATTATCTCAGCCTGGAGACCCCGGAATTCCGTGCCACCGAGGAAGAGAAAACCCCGGCGTTCGGCACCATCGGGGAAATCGAGCATGCCCTGCATGCCCGTGCCATTGGCCTGCACGACAAGATCCGTGGCCGCTTCCACACGGTGAACGCTGCCGGCGAACCGATTATCGAAAAGGTGGTCACCACGCCAGGCCGGATGATGATCGCCCAGGTGCTGCCCAAGAGCATCAATGTACCGTTCAGCCTGATCAACCGCCAGCTGACCAAAAAGAACGTGTCGGACGTGATCGACGCGGTCTACCGTCATTGTGGCCAGAAGGAGTGCGTGATCTTCGCCGACCTCTTGATGGGTCTCGGTTTCCGCCAAGCCGCCAAGGCCGGCATTTCCTTCGGCAAGGACGATCTGATAATTCCGGCGACCAAGCCGGAGATGATCTCGAAGACCCAGGGCGAAGTGAAGGAGTTCGAGCAGCAGTATCAGGATGGTCTGATCACCGCTGGTGAGCGCTACAACAAGGTGGTTGACGCTTGGTCGCGCTGCACCGACGAAGTCGCTAAGGCGATGATGACGGAGATTAAGAAGCAGGAGATCGGCCGCCCCGCCAATGCGGTGTGGATGATGTCCGACTCCGGCGCCCGTGGATCGCCGGCGCAGATGCGTCAACTCGCCGGTATGCGCGGCCTGATGGCGAAGCCCTCGGGCGAGATCATTGAGCAGCCGATCATCGCGAACTTCAAGGAGGGTCTCTCGGTTCTCGAGTACTTCAACTCGACCCACGGTGCCCGCAAGGGCCTCGCGGATACCGCGCTGAAGACCGCGAACTCGGGCTATCTCACGCGCCGCCTTGTCGACGTGGCGCAGGATTGCATCATCGTCGAAGAGGATTGCGGCACTGATCGCGGCCTGACCGTGCGTCCGGTGATGGATGGCGGTGAGGTGGTGTCCAGTCTCTCCGAACGGATCCTCGGCCGCACCACGGCCGACGACGTGCTCGACCCGGTCACGAACGCTGTCCTTTTGGGCAAGAACGAACTGATCGGCGAAGAAGACGCCGAGCGGATCGAGAAGGCCGGCGTAGAAGCCATGCGCATCCGCTCGGTGCTCACCTGTGAGGCCAAGGTTGGCGTCTGCGGCCATTGCTATGGCCGCGACCTCGCCCGGGGCACCCCGGTGAATATCGGCGAAGCAGTCGGTGTCATCGCTGCTCAGTCGATCGGCGAGCCTGGCACCCAGTTGACCATGCGCACGTTCCATATCGGTGGTGCG
This sequence comes from uncultured Rhodospirillales bacterium, assembly GCA_903881515.1. Taxonomy (GTDB): domain Bacteria; phylum Pseudomonadota; class Alphaproteobacteria; order Acetobacterales; family Acetobacteraceae; genus CAIRTN01. The sequence goes on from CAIRTN010000240.1 coordinate 2,473, forward strand.
GCCCAGCGTGGTGCCGAACAGAGCAGTGTCGAGGCCAGCCACGAAGGAACGGCAGCGGTGAAGAACCGCAACGTGGTCATCAATTCCTCCGGCGTGCCGGTGGTGATGAGCCGTAATTGCGAACTTGTGCTAACCGATGCCAACGGCCGCGAACGCGCTCGCTTCCGCGTGCCCTACGGTTCGCGCCTGCTCGTCGACGAGGGGGCCACTGTTACCCGCGGCCAGAAGTTGGCCGAGTGGGATCCGTACACCTTGCCAATCATCACCGAGCGCGCCGGCCGGGTCGAATACCTCGACCTGCTCGAAGGTGTAACCCTGGTTGAGAAGATGGACGAGGTGACTGGCCTGACCTCGAAGGTTGTCGTCGACTATAAGCAGAATGCCCGCGGTGTGGATCTCCGCCCGCGCCTACAGATGAAGGACGAGAACGGCGAGGTAATGCGCCTCACCAATGGCACCGACGCTCGCTACTTCCTCAGCCCTGACTCGATCCTTTCGGTTGAGAACGGCGCCGGGGTGCAGGCCGGTGACGTGCTGGCCCGTATCCCGCGTGAAGGCAGCAAGACCCGTGACATCACTGGCGGTCTGCCACGTGTGGCGGAATTGTTCGAGGCCCGCCGCCCGAAGGATCACGCGATCATCGCTGAGAACGATGGCCGAGTGGAATTCGGCAAGGATTACAAGGCCAAACGCAGGATCGTTGTGAAGAACGACGAGACCGGCGAAGACAGCGAATATCTGGTGCCGAAGGGTAAGCACGTCTCGGTGCAGGAAGGCGATTTCGTGCGTCGTGGTGACCCGCTGGTGGATGGGCCGCGCGTGCCGCATGACATCCTCAAGGTGCTGGGCGTGGAGGCGTTGTCCGACTACCTCGTGAACGAAATTCAGGACGTCTATCGACTCCAGGGCGTGAAGATCAACGACAAGCACATCGAGGTGATCGTTCGCCAGATGCTGCAGAAGGTTGAAATCATGGAGCCGGGTGACACCACCTTCCTGACCGGAGAGCAGACCGACAGGACGGATTTCGACCACGAAAACCGCAAGCGCGAAGCTGATGGCGAGCGTATTGCGACGGCGACACCGGTGCTCCAGGGCATAACCAAGGCGAGCCTGCAGACGCATAGCTTTATCTCGGCAGCCTCCTTCCAAGAAACCACCCGTGTGCTGACCGAGGCTGCCACCGCCGGCAAGGTCGACACGCTGATGGGCCTGAAGGAAAATGTGATCGTCGGGCGCCTGATCCCGGCGGGGACGGGCAGCTTCATGAACAAGCTGCGCGGCATCGCTGCTGGACGCGATCAGCGCACATTGAGTCAGGAGACCCCAACGATCCCGGGCGAGTAACGACAACGGGCGGAGTTTCGGACATGTCCGCGGTTCCGCCCGTCCTGACTTGGTCTTCGGTGGTAGCGGTTCAGCAATGATCGGCTCGCGGGGGAGGTGGTGACTGTGGCTACCCCGGCGTATCCGTCGATCCGGCACCGCACAGTTGTTGGCATGATCTGGCTCGTTGCTTGGCGTGGCATATCACGCTTGCTTGGCTTGACGAGCACATTTATTTTGGCCCGTTTGTTGGCGCCGTCAGATTTTGGCCTGATTGCGATGGCCACAACGTTCGCTGCAGCAGTCGATGCTCTGTCCTTCGTCGGGTTAAACGAGGCTCTGATCCGCCGGCCGGACAATGATCGCCCCATTCTTGATACCGCATTCACGATGCAGGTCCTGCGCGCGTTGCTCGGCGCAACCGTAATTGCTGGATCAGCCCCGCTGGCAGCATCCTGGTTCAATGAACCGCGCCTGACGTCTATTCTCTATGTGTTGGCATGCGGTGCTGTGGTCGATGGAATGGAAAACATCGGCATCATTGAGTTTCGTCGCAATTTGATGCCGCAGCAGCAGATACGTATTCTTTTCATTCCACGATTTTTACAGGTGGTAATTTGTATTTTACTTGCATATTCGCTTCATAGTTATTGGGCGCTCCCCGTGTCGCTTGTCATCGGCAAGCTAGTTCGAATTTGCATGACCTACGTAATGCATTCGTACCGGCCGCGGCTTACGCTGGTATGCTGGCGCGAACTCGCTCTCTTTTCATTTTGGACCTGGGTAGGCAGCATGGTCCGCATGGTCTGGCGCCGCGTCGATGCATTCGTCCTCGGGCCGGCACTCGGTGTTCGTTCTTTTGGCGTCTATCTCTTGGGAGCCGAGGTCGCCCTACTGCCGATCACGGAGCTGATCGAACCGGCGCTTGAGATGGTATTCCCCGGCCTGTCGGCCGCCCGCAAAACGGGCACTCGGGAGGCGGAATTGCTCCCCGAAATTATGACGGTACTCCTTTTGCCGGTGATTCCCCTCGCGATCGGATTGTCAGCCTCGGCAAATTGCTTGACCGCCTTGTTGCTGGGCCCGCAATGGGCCGATGCCGTGCCGGTGATCGCTATTCTATCGGCTGGAAGCATGGTGTCTCCGCTAAGCTATGTTTGCTTCATCGCTATCATGGCCAAGGGCGACATTCGCCGCGATGTGCATGTGATGGCGCTTGCGACAGTACTGCGCTGCTGTTTGATCTATGGAGCTGGCCAAGCACACAGCACGAAGCTTGCCGCTCTCGCCGCATTAGCCTCGCTAGGATTCGAGGCCATCCTCTTTATCGAGCAGGTCAGACGAACGGACCGCCCCGATTTTCGCAGCGCTGTAGGATCTTTCGCGCGTATGGCAGTTGCTGCTACTGCCGTTATTGCCGTGCTGCTTTGCACAGGTCTCGGCTGGGGACAGGCTCTGCCATCGTTCAGCACAGCAGTTGTACAAGCAGCGGCGATCGCTGTGATTACAGTTTTGACCTATGCAACCGTGATGCTTGGATTGTGGTGTCTCGCGGGCAATCCCCGCAGCGCAGAGTTTCACGCTATGCAACTGGCCGAAAGCTTGCTTCGATCCCACACAAGTAGTGTGACTCGGATTTTAGCGGATGGCGTGGCATGGATGCTTCGGCTGCGCTGGCCTATCTGGCCGTGAGGCAAAGGCGATCATTGCGTTCGCCGCGCGTGGCGACGACGTCCTGGGGTAAAGTGCGTTGAGCGTTTCGAAGGTGCTCGTTCTGGGCGACGATACGGGGAGCTTTCTCGCGATCGTGCGTTCACTTGGTAGGCGTGGCATTGAAATGCACGCGGCGCCGCGCCTGCTGTCGGCGCCGGCGCTAAAATCACGGTTCATTGCTAAACGCCACGATGTGCCCGAATGGGCCGACGACCCGGCCGCCTGGGTGCGGGCGGTAATTGATATTCTGACCGCCGAGCACTTTGACCTTGTCATACCCTGCGATGAAACATCTCTGCTTCCGCTGGCCGCTAATCGGCGAGTCTTCGAACCATTGGCAAGGCTGGCGATACCCGACGACGGTTCGATTGAAGTACTCTTCGATAAGCACGCGACGCGCCAATTGGCCCAGCGTCTAGGCATTCCAGTTCCACCTGGGCGTTTACCTCGACCTGACGACACGGCCGAGAGCTTGGTCGCGGAGTTTGGGCTGCCGCTGATGGTCAAGCCACGCCGATCGTTTTCCCTCGATGGCCTCAGTCGGCGCCGGATGGTCACCGCGGCGGCCGACCAAGCTGAGATAGCTAGCGTGCTTCCGACGATTGGTCCCGAAACAGAATTCTTCGAAGGCTTCGTCCCAGGCAGAGGCCTCGGCGTTTCGATCTTGGCGCATCGCGGTCGGTTACTGCAGGTGTTTCAGCATCAACGGGTGCGAGAGGATTCTAGTGGCAGTTATTATCGGGTGAGTGCGCCGGTTGCCGAGCGGTATCGCGAAGCGGTTGCTGGGATTGTTTCCGCGCTCAACTATACTGGCGTGGCGATGTTCGAGTTTCGGGCCGATGAGGCCGATGATTCCTGGGTCCTGCTTGAGGTGAACGCAAGGCCATGGGGCTCGCTACCGCTGGCGGTAAATGCAGGCGTCGATTTCCCTTGGTGTTGGTATCGCCTGCTGGTTGCCGGCGATGAATTGCCACCGATGCCTTACTGTGTCGGCTTGTACGGTCGGAATTTGGTGCCGGACCTCCGCGCCGTTGTTCGCCGATTGCATGGGAACACCTGGGCAGGAATCAAGCAATTGACTGAATTTGCTCGGGTATTCGTCGGACGGGAGCGTCATGATGTCCTCACCATTGATGATCTCGCGCCGGGATTGGAGGAAATAGGACGCCTTGCCGGATCTGTTTGGCGTTCGCTAGCCGCCGCAATTCCTTGGGCGCGAGCCTTGCGGCGATACCGTGCGCGCCGCGTCGTGGCTTCAGTGCTACGCAATTGTGCGCCGACAACTACCCTGCTGTTCGTTTGCCAGGGCAACATCTGCCGCAGCCCGTTCGCGGCTGCGGTGTTTGGACTTGATGATGTCAACGTTCGACGTTCTGGGATCAGCGTGGGATCCGCAGGCTTGCTTGCACGACCCGGCCGCTCTACCCCTGAGGCAGGCGTGCGGGCCGCATCGGTCGAGGGA
>CAIRTN010000241.1 GCA_903881515.1 uncultured Rhodospirillales bacterium
ATGGAGGGGCTGAAGGCGGAGGTCGTGCAGGCGAACAACGAGGTGACAATCTGGACGCGGTCAGTCTACAAGCCGGGCCGCTTCGCTGTGGGCACGGCAGAATCTGCACGCGCCGGAGCGCCGCCGTATCCGATGGTGCCGCAGCAGTCGCTCGCGCATGATGCCATTGGCGCGCATATCGGTGACTTCCTGATTGGCAAGGCCAGTGCCGAGAAAGTACTGGCGGATGCGTCGGAGGCTTACTCCGCGGCGGCGAAGGCGAAGGGCCTGCTGAAATAGGCTACGGATTGGCAGGGAGCCCGCGATGAATCGGCGAAGCTTCGCGGGCTTCGTGGCACCTTCGGTTCTGGTGATGGTCGCGTTGATCCTGTTGCCGCTGATCGGTACGGGGTTGCTGTCGATCCATGAAAGCTACATCAAGACGGAGCTTGCCGAGGTTCGCACCGCGGTGCCGCTGTTCGCGGGGATGACACGGGTCGAAGTTAAGAAAGTGCCGCAGCCGGTGCGTGACGCACAGGGAAACCCGGTGCGGGTCTGGAACTTTGTCGGCGGCGACAACTACGCGAACGTGTTGCGGCTGGATCGGATGGGCGAAGCCGTGCGGACAGCGGCGCGGGGTGGGGCGGACTGGGTGGTCGCGTTTTATCGCGATGTCACTTCCATCGAATTCTGGGGGGCGCTGGAGTTCAGCCTGCTTTATATCGTGGCGACCACGCCGTGCGTGCTGATCCTGGGCTTTGCCATCGCGCTGGCCGTCGACAGTGTGTCACGCAAGCTGCGCGGATTCCTGATTTTCGCGTCATTGCTGCCGTTCATCATCACGCCGGTGGTGGGCGCGCTGTCGATTTACTGGCTGTTCCTTGATAGCGCCGTGGTCAATGCGGTGCTGGTCGGATTGGGCTTCCCGAAATTCTACTTTTTGGCGAGCGCGGTCTCCATCCGCTCGCTGATCGTGCTTTATGGCGTCTGGCATGTGACACCATTTGCCTTCGTCGTGCTCTATGCCGGGCTGCAGACCTTGCCGCAGGACGCGATCGAGGCGGCGATGGTCGATGGCGCCAGTGGCTGGCAGCGTTTGCGCTTTGTGGTGGTTCCGCATCTGGCGCCGCTGTTCGCGTTTGTGACGCTGATCCATGTGATGGACGCCTACCGTGTGTTCGAGCCGGTGCTGGTGTTCGGCTCCAACCTGTACGCAAACTCATTGCAGTACATGACCTATCGGATCCTCAACAGCGAGGACAATTACAGCAAGGCGGCGGCGGCTTCGCTGCTGACGGTATTGGGCATCCTGCTGCTGCTGATCCCCATGCTGCGCCGGACCTGGCGGGAGCACCGGGCGGCATGATCCGCGGCGGAAATCCTGTGCTTTCGATGGCGCGTGGCGGGCTGCTGGCGGTTTGGGTGTTTGTCGCGGCGTTTCCATTTGTCTGGATGGCGATGATGTCGGTGCGTGCGCCGGTCGATGCCTTGGCGCAGCCGCCGAAGCTGTTCGCGCCGGTGACGCTGATGCATTTCTACCAGGTCTGGGTGCTGGACGGATTCTGGCATCAGGCGATCAATTCGGCCGTGGTGACGGTTGGAACGGTGACTGTCTCGCTGACAATTGGCTGCCTGGCGGCCTATGCGCTGGCGCGCTATCGCGGGTCGCTGGGGTTTTGGCTGCTGATCGCCGCCCTGGTGTTTCGGGCGATGCCGCATGTCGTGCTGCTGACGGCCTACAAGCCCGCCTTCTTTCAGCTCGGGCTGTGGAACCGCTATGAGACACTGATCATCGTGCTGGTTGCGATCAATCAGCCGTTCACGATCTGGATGCTGCGGTCCTTCTTCGTCAACATTCCCCCGGAGCTTGACGAGGCCGCGCTGGTCGACGGCTGCACGCGGTTGCAGGCGTTTCGCCGGGTGATCATGCCGGTGATGTGGCCTGGCGTGATCACGGCGGGGCTGTTTTCGTTCCTGCTGGCCTACAATGATTACCTGATCAGTTCGCAACTGATGAACGGCGATCACATGACGATGACCTCGGCGCTGTCCAACTACATGAACGCCAATGATGACGCGATGAAGCTGCTGCGGGGTATCGCGGGGGCCGTGTCGGTCTGTCTGCCGTTGATCTTCCTGATCGTGTTTTTCCAACGCCAGATTGTGGCGGGCCTCGTGCAGGGCGCGGTGAAGGGATAGCGCGCCGATCGAGGCGCCGCCTGGCCAGACGATGCGGTTTCCATTGAAACCGGCTCGGGACAATGTCATGACAGGCGCAATAATAGCTGCGTCCTGGGAGGCTGTTGCAATGATCGCTCGCCGTAATCTGCTCATATTGGCTGCCGCAGTCCTTGCGGGCCCCTTCATCTCGGCTGCCGAAGCGCAGGAACCGTTTCGCGTTGCGTTGATCCTGCCGATGACAGGTGCCTCGCAGTCGACCGGCCGGCAGATCGATGCGGCGGTCAAACTGTTCATGAAGGAGCACGGTGACACGGTCGCGGGCCGCAAGGTCGAGGTGTTGCTGCGCGATGACGCCGGGGTAGCCGATACCACGCGGCGCCTGGCACAGGAGGCCGTGGTGCGTGACCACGTGCAGATCATCGCGGGCTTCGGCCTGACGCCGCTGGCGATGTCGAGCGCCCCGATCGCAACCCAGGGCAAGGTGCCGATGGTGGTGATGGCGGCGGCTACGTCGTCGATCATGGCGGCATCGCCGTATATCGTGCGGGTGTCGCAGGTATTGCCGCAGCCGGCGGTGATCGCTGCGGACTGGGCGGCGAAGAACGGGCTGAAGAGCGTCGTGACTTTGGTGTCCGACTACGGCCCTGGCTACGACGCCGAGAAATGGTTCGTGGAACGGTTCAAGGCCGCGGGCGGTACGGTGCCGGAATCGCTGAGGGTGCCGTTGGCCAACCCGGATTTTGCGCCGTTTCTGCAACGGGTCGCGGATGCCAAGCCGGATGCGCTGTATGTGTTCGTCCCGGCCGGGTTCGGCAGTGCGTTTGCCAAGCAGTTCGTTGAGCGCGGCCTGGACAAATCCGGCATCAAGCTGATCGGCACCGGCGACATGACCGATGACGATCTGCTGAACGGCATGGGCGACGCGATGCTGGGCGTGGTGACGGCGGGGCCTTACTCGGCCTCGCATGACTCGGCGATGAACAAGCGTTTCGTCGCCGATTTCAAGGCCGGGAATGGCGGAATGCGGCCGAACTTCATGGCGGTTTTCGGCTATGACGGGATGCAGGCGATTTACAAGGCAATCGAGAAGACGGGCGGCAAAGGCGACGGCCTCGCGCTGGTCGATGCGATGAAGGGGTTGAGTTTCGAAAGCCCGCGCGGTCCGGTAATGATTGATGCGGCGACGCGCGACGTGGTTCTGAATATCTACATGCGCAAGGTCGAACGGCGGGACGGCGAGCTGTATAATACAGAATTCGAAACATTTTCGAACGTGTTCGATCCGGCCAAGCCGAAGCCCTGAAATAGCCTTGCCGAAAAGATGGGCAGTAATGTCGCCGATCCCGCACGGAGGCGTGACCAGCAGCTTGCCAAGTATGGATATTATCGCGGAAGCGCCAAAAAAACGGCCCCAACCCAGGGGTGGGGAAGCGATTAGCCGTTTGCGGTTTGATGGGGGTTCTGAGAATACGCCCCATGGGTTAACGGCGGTTAACATGCCGTCTGTCGCAGGTTGGCCGAAGCGCTTGGGGGCACGGGTTTGCGTGGATTGACACTCGGATTCGTCGCGACGGCCCCCCGCAGGGCAAGGTCGCTCGGGCTGGCCGGTGCGCTGGTGCTGTCGGCCTTTGGGCTGTGTGCCATGTCGACCATGGCCCTCGCGCAACCGGCGCCCCGGCTGCCGGCCGTGCCGCAGGGCTCGCCGATCGACCGTGTTCTGCCACCGAAGCCTCCGGCGGTCAGTTCGGGGATGGATACCGCGCCCTCCCGCCCGGCAAGCCTGGCCGATGCGAAGGCGACCGTGACGATCAACAGCGTCTCGCTGGAAGGTACGACGCTGTTCGGCGCGGATGAATTCCGCACGTCACTCGCGTTGCTGCACGGCCCGGTCAAGGTTTCGCTGGTTGACGATGTCCGCCGGGGGATAGTCGATCGCTATCGCGCCGACGGCTATGTGCTGACCGCGGTCAACGCGACGCTCGATCCACAAGGGCGGCTGCGGTTCGTGGTGACCGAAGGGCGGATCGCCGAGGTCAAGCTGGATGGCGATATCGGCCCCGCGGGCACGCAGGTGCTGCGGTTCTTGAACCGGTTGACCGAGACCGCGCCGATCGATGCCAAGACGCTCGAGCGGTATTTGTTGCTGGCACAGGATATCCCCGGGGTGACGGTGCGGGCCGTGCTGCGGCCTTCGACGGTGGAGCCCGGCGCGCTGACGCTGATCGCGCAGGTGCAGCGGCGCGCCTTGTCCGGCCTGTTGACAGCGGATAACCGCGGCGCGCCGTTTACCGGGCCGGATACCGCGCTGGCTCTGCTGAGCGTGAACAGCCTGACCGAATATGGCGAGAAGACCGAATTGTCGCTGTTCCGGTCGCTGAACAATACGCAGGTCTTTGGCCAGGTCTCGACGGAAGCGTTCATCGGCTCCTCGGGGTTGAAGGTTCGGCTGTATGCAGGCTCGGGAACGGCCGATCCGTCCGGCCAGTTGCGCGCGACCGGATATCATGGGGTGACGACGGTCGGCGGGGTCAGCGTTTCATACCCGTTGATCCGCACCCGGCAGCAGACCTTGAACCTGGGCGGCTATTTCGACCTGCTTGAATCGCACATCGACACCGGAATTTCGCCGGCGCAGCAGGCCAGCCGGGACAATATCCGTGCGCTCCGCCTCGGTGCGGATTACGCGAGCCAGGACAACTGGCTTGGTGATACCCGCACCGGGGTGAACTCGGTCAGCCTTCGCGTCTCTCGCGGCGTGCCGTTCCTGGGCGCGAGCCCGGCCTTCTACCCGAAGGCGGGCCGCAATGGGCAGCGGGTGGACTTTACCAGGGGCAACGCCGAGGCGACTCGTACGCAGACGCTGTTCCAGGTCGGTGACGCCTCGTCGATTGCGTTGCAGGTCACGGTGGCGGGGCAGTTGAGCGAGGATATCCTGCCTTCGTCGGAGAAGTTCTTCCTGGGTGGCGCGCGCTGGAACCGGGGCTATTACTCGGGCGAGGTCAGCGGCGACAGTGGGCTGACGACAGCTGTGGAATTGCAGTTCAACACCAGCTTTTCGACGGAAGTGTTTGCCCACGCTCTGGATATCGACACTCAGCTGTATGCCTTCACCGATTGGGGCCAATCCTGGGAAAGCCAGAAGACGGACTCCAATCGCCGTCTGATGTCGCTGGGCCTGGGCACGCGGCTGTCGGTGTCGCGGGACACCGACATCAATCTCGAAGGTGCCGAACGGCTGGTGCGCCGGCCGGCAGGGGCGGCGTCGACGACGACGGCGCTGAGTGCACAGACGGTCTATTGGCGTGTGTTGACGCGGTTCTGACGAGCCGAAGCTGGGTGGCGGCATCGTGATGCCGCTGCCGACGTGGACGATGATACGGCGGGCGACGGGTGCGATCGCGCTGCCCGACCGGAATGAGGAGGCTGCGGGCATGGATGAGACACAGCGGATGAGTGGGAGCAGCCAGACTCGCGGCGCCCGTCGACGCTATCGCGCCTCCCGGGCACGGATTGGCATTCTGGGCGCGATCTCCCGCAGCCGTGGTGGATTGCTGGGCTCGACTGCATTGCAGGCCGCGGTCCTGACCCTGATCGGCACACCAGGCAACGCGCAGAGCGTCGCGCCGGGGACGCTGCCGCAGGGCGGGCAGGTCATCGCCGGCGCCGCGCGGATCGCCACCGCCGGTACTGCGATGCAGGTGACGCAGACCAGCAACAACGCCACCGTCAACTGGAACAGCTTCAGCATCGGCGGCAACGCCAGCGTCACCTTCGCGCAACCCTCGACGCAGGCCGTGGTGATCAACCGCGTGATCGGGCCCGACCCGTCGGTGATCGCCGGGCGGCTTTCGGCGAATGGTCAGGTGGTCCTGACCAATCAATCCGGCGTGACGTTTACCGACAGCGCGCTGGTGAATGTGCAGACCCTGGTCGTTTCCGCGCCTGGGATTTCCGAGGCCAATGCCAAGGCCGGCAATCTGGTGTTCGATCAGGCCGCGCGGCCTGGTGCGAAAGTAGTCAACCAGGGTTCGATCACCGTTGGGCAGACCGGATTGGCCGCGCTGGTGGCGCCGCAGGTGGCGAATTCCGGTGTGATCACCGCGAAGATGGGGCATGTGGTGCTGGCCGGCGCCGAGGCCCATACCGTCGATCTCTACGGCGACGGCATGCTGTCGGTGGATGTAACGAAACAGGTGACAACCGCGCCGATCGGCGCGGACGGCAAGCCGGTTTTGTCGCTGGTGACCAATACCGGCCTGATCCAAGCCGATGGCGGCACCGTGGTGCTGACCGCGGGCGCGGTCGACGGCATCGTGCAGAACCTGGTGACCGCGGGCGGCACGGTGAGTGCCGCCACGCTGGGCAGCAACATCGGGCAGGTTTCGATCGGCGGCACCGGCGGGTCGGTGATCATTCAGGGCACCATTGCCGCGCGCGGCGATGCGGCCGGGACGATGGGCGGGCAGGTGGCGGTCAATGCGCCCGGCCACAATGTGACGCTGGCGGCAGGGTCCAAGATCGATGTGTCCGGCCGGGCCGGCGGTGGCACCGTTGCCGTCGGCACGACCATCGCGCGGGCGCAGAACCGCAAGGCTGCCGGCACGCCGACGGCGCGCAATGTGAAGATGGACCGCGACGCGTTCATCGTCGCCGATGCCATCGACAGCGGCAAAGGCGGCAATGTCGTGCTGCTCAGCAAGGGCGGCAGCACCGATTTCGCCGGCAGCATTTCGGCGCGCGGCGGCGTCGCGGGCGGCGAGGGCGGCCTGGTGGAGATTTCCGGCGATGCGCTGACGTTCGTCGGCAAGGCCAATGTCGGCGCGGTGTCCGGCCGCGATGGCACGGTGCTGATCGACCCCGATTCGGTGGAAATCGCGACCGGTGGCGCGGCCACGCTGGCGACGAGCGCGACCGATGGCACGACGGGGACAGTGACGCTCGATCCGGCGACGATCACTGGCGCGAAGGTGGTCGGCAATCTGGAGATCGATGCGTCGAAGGACATTACGGTCACCAACGCGCTGGATTTTACCGGCGGCGGGGTGACCGTGACCGGGTTTACCCTGCGCGCGGGGAATAACATTACGGTCAATGCCGACATAACGAGCCACAATAGTATCTCGCTGATTGCCGGTGACTCGGGTGTTACCAATGCGGTGACCACAACGGGTGCTCTGACGATCAATGCCATTGTGTTCATCGATTCTAACACAAATACTTTATTGGCGCAGTCCGGCGACGGCGGGATCGCGATCGGAGGAAGCGGGGGGCTTCAGGCTTTTGGAACGGTGGACCTGGTTACGACCAAGGGAGGAGTGAGCGAAACAGTAGGTTTCGGGATTGTCGAAGCCGACGCCGCTCTGATCGGAAATGTCGTCGGCGATGTTGTCTTGGGGCAGATCAATTCTGTGACTCTGGGCAATTTCAAAGTTTCGAGCGGAAGCTTCACGCTTCATAACGGCGGGGCCTTCGAGGTAAGCGGCGCGGTGACGGCGTCGGGCAATGTGACTCTGAAGACTGACGATTTGGGCCTGGCGCTGAACCTGACGGGGTCGGTTACGGCGGGCGCGGGGAAGACGGCGACGCTGGTGGCGTCCGCGGGTAGTATTGCGTTGTCTGGCACGCTGGACGCTTCGTCTTCGGGTGTAGTTGATCTGTCTGCGGCGTCTGGCGGGATCAGCCAGAGCGGCGGCAGGATCAACGCCGGGACGCTGCAGAGCACGTTGAAGGCGAAGGCCGGGGCGACGCTGACCTCCAGCAGCAACACGATCGGCACGCTGGCTGCGTTTGCGGTGACAGCTGGTAATTTCGCGCTGACGGATGCATCGGCGCTGACAATCAGCGGTGCGGTGAAGGCGTCGGGCAACGTGACGCTGACGGATTCTGCGACCGGCACGGCGTTGAACCTGACGGGTTCGGCGACGACGGGTGCTGGCAAGACGGCGACGCTGGTGGCGTCGAAGGGTGATATTGCGCTGTCTGGTGTGCTGAACGCGACGTCGACGGGTGTGGTTGATCTTTCTGCGGTGGCTGGTGGGATCAGCCAGAGCGCGGGGACGATCACGGCGGGG
>CAIRTN010000242.1 GCA_903881515.1 uncultured Rhodospirillales bacterium
GCCCCGTCCACAGCACCGCCCGGATGCCCCAGCCCATCGGAACCAGCGCCAGCGCCTCCAGATGCAGCGGCATCAGCACCAGCGCGATCATCCCCGCCGGCATCACCCAGAACGCCGTCAGCGGCACCGCCAGGATATTGGCGATCACGTAATAAATCTGCACATGCCCGAAATGATACGCAGCGTAGGGCGCCGACGCCGTCCCCGCCAACGCGCTGGTCAGCGCCAGCGCGACGGCATGCGACACCAGCGCCCGCCGCCATCCTCCCTCGCCGCGCAACCGCGACAGCCAGGGCCGCAAAGCCTCGTACCCGGCGATCAGCGCCAGCACCGCCGAAAAGCTCATCTGGAAACTGACGCCCACCACCTCCTGCGGCGCCACCACGATCACCACCGCCATCGCCAGCGCCAGCCCGCGCAACGAGAACGCCCGCCGCCCCGCCAGCACCGCCAGCGTCACCAGGCAGGCCATCGCGAAGCTGCGCAGGATCGGCACATGCACCCCGGTCAGCAGCATGTAGCCACCGCCCGCCGCCAACGCCGCCAGCGCCGCGATCTGCTTGATCGGCCAATACAGCGTCGCCCGCTCGCTGAGCGCCAGCAGCATGCGGATCACCGCGAACCAGAACCCCATCACGATGCCGATATGTAGCCCGGCGATCGCCAGCAGATGCGCCAACCCGGAATCGCGAAACGCCGCCCGGTCCGCCTCCGGGATCGGCGCCGTGCTGCCGGTCAGCAGCGTGGTGGCAATTGCCCCCTCCACCCCACCCAGCGCGCCCAGCACCCGCCCGGCCACTGTCTCGCGCAGCCATTGCACCCACCGCGCCGCGCCCTCCGGCGCGCCCTCCGCCACACGCTGCATCGGGTTCAGCGCATAGCCGAACCCGCCAATGCCGGAGAAATACGCCTCGCGCTGCAGATCCCACGCCCCCGGATACGCCGGCGGCTGCGCCGCGCGCAGCATCGCCCGCACCGCGAGCGTATCCCCCGTCGCCACGGCCGCCGGATCATCCGCCCGCAGCCGCACCCGCACCATCCGCGCCAGCGGCGCCGCCCCGTCGAATGACGGATGTTCCAGCAGCACCCGCCGCCCCTGCGGCAGCGTCTCCACCGCCCGCACCACGCCGGCCACCACGCTCGCCCGCTGCGGCATCGCCACCACCTCAGGCGCCCGCGCCGTCGCCAACTGCATCAGCGCAAACCCGATACACGCCGCGAGCCCCAGCCCCAACCCCGCCCGCAGCACCACCGCCCGCCAGCACAGCACCAGCAACGGCAGCACCCCCGCCGCCCCCGCCACCCCCGCCCAGCCCGGCGGCTCCAGCCGCAACGCCTCATACCCCAGCACGCCCGCGGCCATCGCCACCGCCAGCCAGGGCACAAAACGCCCCCGCTCAGCGGCAACCCAAGCAACAAACCGGTCTGTGAATCGCTGCATCTTCATAGCATGCCCGCAACCAGCGCGCGCCGCACCCCTTGCCCCCCGGCGGAAAACCCCATACCCGACAGCCATGACCGTTCGCACCCGCATCGCCCCCTCCCCCACCGGCCTGCTGCACATCGGCGGCGCCCGGACCGCGCTGTTCAACTGGCTCTACTCCCGCCATCACGGCGGCGAGTTCTACCTGCGCATCGAAGACACCGACCGCGCCCGCAGCACCGACGCCGCCACCCAGGTCATTCTCGACGGTCTGGAATGGCTCGGCCTGCACCATGACGGCCAGACCGTGTTCCAGTCCGCCCGCGAACCCCGTCACGTCGAAATCGCCCACGAGATGCTCGCCCGCGGCGCTGCCTATCGCTGCTGGCTGAGCCAGGACGAGATCAAGGCGATGCGCGAGCAGGCCGCAGCCGAAGGCCGCTCCACCCTGATCCGCTCCCCCTGGCGTGACCGCGACCCCTCCGAGGCCCCCGCCGGCATCAACCCGGTGATCCGCCTGCGCGCCCCCCGCGAGGGCGAAACTGTTGTCCACGACCTGGTCCAGGGCGAAGTCCGCGTCGCCAACACCACGCTGGATGACATGATCATCCTGCGCAGCGACGCCACCGCCACCTACCTGCACGCCGTCGTCGTCGACGACCACGACATGGCGATCACCCACGTCATCCGCGGCGACGATCACCTCACCAACACCTTCCGTCAGGCGCAGATCTACGACGCGATGGGATGGGAACGCCCTAAATTCGCCCATATCCCGCTGATCCACGGCGCCGACGGCGCCAAGCTGTCCAAGCGGCACGGCGCGGTCTCGGTGCTCGAATTCCGCGAACAGGGCTTCCTGCCCGAAGCCGTCTGCAACTACCTGCTCCGCTTGGGCTGGGGCCACGGCGACGCCGAAATCCTGTCGATGGACGAAGCCACCGCCCTGTTCGACCTCGGCGGCGTCGGCCGCGGCGCCAGCCGGATGGACTACGCCAAACTCACCCACACCAACGGCGTCTGGATCCGCCGCGCCGACGACGCCCGCCTGGCCCGCGACGTCCTCGCCCGCCTGCACGGCCGCCCCGGCCTGCGTCTCGACGCCACGGCCGAACAGCGCATCGCTGGCCTGATGCCAGTGCTGAAAGAGCGCGCCAAAACCCTCGTCGACCTCGCCGACGCCACCTCGTTCCTGGCGCACACCCTGCCGCTGCCGCTGGAACCCAAAGCGGCCGCCCTGCTCACCGACGAGGCGAAATCCCGCCTGCGCGGCCTCGCCGCCGCGCTCGCAGATTGCGATTTCACCCGCGAAGGCTGCGACGCCGCGTTGCGGTCCTATGCCGAGAGCATCGGCGAAAAACTCGGCACCATCGCCCAGCCGCTGCGTGCGGCGCTCACCGGTAGCCCGGTCAGCCCGCCGATCGACGCGACCCTCGCCGCATTGGGACGGGACGAGTCACTGGCGCGGATCGCGGCGGTTACCGCGTAAGGAGCCACCATTTCCTCAAATCACGTCCGCCGGCCGCAGCGCGCAGGCTTCGGCGGCTTCGGGGGATTCGAGTTGGAAGGTGGGGTGGTCGATATCGAAGCGGTCGTGCACCAGGGTGCAGGCGGCGCGCAGCAGCGCGGGGTCTTCGGGGCCGTCGCAGACGAGGTGGGCGGTGAGTGCGATCTGGGTGGTGCTGAGGCTCCAGACGTGGAGGTCGTGGACTTCGATGACGCTGGGCAGGGTGAGCAGGGCGGCTTCGATGTCGGGCAGCGAGACTTTGTTGGGCACGCCGTCCATGGCGAGGTGGAGCGATTCCTTGAGCAGGCCCCAGGTGCCGGCGACGATGACGGCGACGATGGCGAGCGAGGTCAGTGGGTCGAGCCATTGCCAGGCGGTAAGTGAGATGACGAGGCCGGCAATGACGACGCCGGCGGAGACCAGGGCGTCGGCGGCCATGTGCAGGAAGGCGCCGCGGATGTTGAGGTCGTGCTCGCGGCCGCGCATGAACATCAGGGCGGTGGCGCCGTTGATCAGGATGCCCAGCGCGGCGACGGCCATGACGGTATTGCCGCCGACCTGTGCGGGGTCGGCGAAGCGCTGCACGGATTCGACCGCGATGGCGCCGCAGCCGAGCAGGAGCACCACGGCGTTGGCGAGCGAGGCGAGGATGGTGCCGCGGCCTGCGCCGTAGGAGCGGCGGGCGGAGGGGGCGCGGCGGGCGAGGATGGAGGCCCACCAGGCGGCGAGCAGGCCGAGGACGTCGCCGAAATTGTGGGCGGCGTCGGCCAGCAAAGCGAGGGAGTGGGCGGCGATGCCGTAGCCGACCTGCACCGCGACGAAACCGAGATTCAGCGCGGTACCGACGGCGAAGGCGGTGCCGAAGGAGGCGGGGGCGTGATGATGGTGGCCGTGATCATGGTGGTCATGACCATGATCGTGGTGTTGGGCCGCCATCGGGGCTATTGGCCGAGGGCCATGGCGAGCGGGGGCGGCACGTTGGCGTCGACCGGGCAGACATAGGGATGGGCCGCGACGCGGGCGGCATGATCGGCTTTGGCGGCTTCGATCATCGCCGGGTTGGACAGCGCCTCGACCGCGGTGCTGGCCAGGACCTTGGCGGCGTGGACCATGCCTTTATGGGCGATGCCGGATTTGCCCTGGGCGGTGAGTTGCCAGGAATGGCCGGGGGTGCCGATGGCGTAGGTGGCGCCGCGGATCTGGGCTGTGGGCACCACCCAGGAGACGTCACCGACATCGGTGCTGCCGATGCCGCCGGTGCCTTTGGAGCCGAGCGGGATGATGCGGTCGGCGAGCGGGACGTCACGCACCGGGGGCAGGCCGAAGCGGAGGAAAGCGCCGTCGATATCGTCGGGGCGCAGGGTGGCGCGGATTTCGTTCGCGAACTGGCGGTCGGCGTCGTCCCATTCGGGGGGGCCGAGGCGTTCGAGGCTGGCTTGCAGCGATTGCTCCAGCGGCACGTTGCCGAGCAGGTTGGACATGCCGGACAGGGTCTGTGCCTCGACACGAGTTTCGGTCATCAGGGCAGCGCCCTCGGCGATCTTTTTGACGCGCGCGATCAGCGGGTGCAGTTCGGGCAGGGTTTTGGCGCGGATGACGTAGCGGACCTTGGCGCGGGCCTGGACCACGTTGGGCGCGACGCCGCCGGCATCGAGCGTGGCGTAGTGGATGCGGGCGTCCGAAGGCATGTGCTCGCGCATGTAGTTGACGCCGACATTCATCAGTTCGACGGCATCGAGCGCGGAACGGCCGAGATGCGGGGCGGCGGCGGCGTGGCTGGCGCGGCCGTGGAAGGTGAAATCCACCTGCACATTGGCCAGCGAATTGACGGGGTTGACCGCGGCGAATGGGGCGGGGTGCCAGGACAGCGCGATATCGACGTCGCTGAACGCGCCCTCGCGGACCATGAACAGCTTGCCGGCGCCGTTTTCCTCGGCGGGGCAGCCGTAATAGCGCACGCGGCCTTTGATGCCGTTGGCGGCCAGCCAGTCCTTCACCGCGACGGCGGCAAGCATGGAGGCGGCGCCGAGCAGGTTGTGACCGCAGGCATGGCCGGCGCCGCCGGTGGGGCGGTGTTCGGCGATGCCGGCCTCGTTGGACAGGCCTGGCAGGGCATCGAACTCGCCGAGGATGGCGATCACCGGGCCTTCGTCGCCGGCTTCGCCGACCATGGCGGTTGGCAGGCCGGCGATGCCGGAGGTGACGCGGAAGCCGAGGTTTTCCAGCATGGCGACGTGTTCGGCGGCGGAGCGGGTTTCCTGAAAGCCAAGCTCCGGCATGTCCCACACACGGTCGGAGAAGGCTTCGAACTCGGCGCGGTGCGCCTCCACCAGCGACCAGACGGGATCGGTGTTCTGCATCTCGATGCTCCCTTGATGTGCTGAGCGTGCGACGCGAGACTGGATGCGTCAATGCAGCGGTTTCGGGGAGAGACAGGATGAGCGACGAACTGCGCCAGAGCCCGCCGAAGGGGATGCCGTTCAGCATCAACAAGATCGGCCATGTCGTGCTGAACGTGGCGGACCTCGCGCGGTCAGTTACGTTCTATACCCAGGTGCTGGGGATGCGGGTTTCCGATGTTTATCCCGACGCGATGATGCCGGGGGGGATGGTGTTCCTGCGGTTCAATACCGACCATCACGGGGTGGCGCTGGTCGGCGCGGCGACGGGGCCGTCGGCGAGCGCGGAGCTGCATCATGTGGCGTTCGAGGTGTCGAGCCTGGATGAGGTGATCCGGGCGCGGGACCATCTGCGGGCGCATGGCGCGGTGATCGATTTCGAGGGGCGGCGGCGGGCGGGGGTGCAGATCGCGGTCGAGTTCCGCGATCCCGATGGGCACCGGTTGGAAATCTACTGGGGGTTGGACCAGGTGGGCAGCGATGGCGCGACGCGGCCGGCCAGCGAATGGGCGGGCGCGCGCAGTCTGGCGGATGCAATCGCCAGCCCGGTGAAGGGACAGGATACCTCGCTGCGGGATGGGACCTTGCGGCCCTAAAAGGGCCGGCGCCCGGCCTATGCGCTGGAGAAGCGGAGGCGGGGCGGTTTGAGACGCCATTTCCGGGGGACTTGGGTGAAGCGGTAGTGATGGTCCGGGTCGGCCTCGCGGGGTTTGGCGGGCAAGCTGGGTTTTTCGCGGATACGCGGCGCGCGCGGCGCGCGCGGTGCGCGCGCGGGGAGTTTGAGGTGATCGGGCACCGCGATGCCGAACATGCGGCAGATCGGGCGGAAGATGCGACCGGCCTGGGGGGCGGCTTCGATGAGGGCGCGGGTTTCGGGGGCTTCCATCAGGGCGGTTAGGAGGTCGGCGACCGACATGGCGGGGGGGACGAGGGCGGGCAGCCAGGATTTGCGCGTGTGGGCGCGCGGCGGGGCGGGCTTGGCGGGGTCGCGGGGGGCGCGTTGGCGAGGTTTGCGGGTGCGCAGTTTGCCGGTTTTCCAGCGCTGGGTGAGGCTTTCCAGGCGTTTGGCGCTGCGGAACAGGATGAGTACGGCGCGGTCAATCAGCGGGTCGACGCGTTTGAACGCGAGAGCCCGGCTGAGGGTCCAGATCAGGATATTCACGATTTCCGCCAGTTTCCGGGCGATGTCGGTTTTGTAGAGAGCCAGGTCGAGCTGCATTGATGGGATAATAGGCTGGATATCGATTGATTGAAAGGCTTTTTTTCTTTTTATGGCTTTTTATCCGTAAAAAATGACGGAATGGGTATTAACATACTGATTTGATGTTATTTTTTGGTCGCAGCATTCAATTTTCACTGCGCCACCCGTGGAGGCTAACCTGTTTAGCGTGTCGTGCGGGTTTCTATTGCGCAAAGCGATCCATTACACATAAGGTACCTCAAGCTTCGGGTTCGCAGATCCGCTGCCCGGATCTGGCTCGTCGGGTGAGGGGTATAAAGATGCTGTTGCGCGCGATCTTGGTTGCATCACTCGCGGGATTGCTGGCCGCCTGCGGAGAACCCTTGCCGCCGTTTGACCCGGTCGCCGACGGCACGTCGCACCAAGCTGTCAGGGTCGAGCCGAAATCCGGCACCCCTTATGTTGTTTCCAAAGAGGCGCATTCGATCGTAGCGGTCACTCCTGTCCGTGAATCAGCATTTTCGGGGTACGGATTGACCTTCGATCTTGAACTGGTTGCGCTCAGCGAACCGATCAAAGGCTTCGACAGCAGCAGTGTGCTGGTGCGACAGAATGGCAAGATGCTGGATGTGCTGGACCGGGACGGGTTGCAGGAACGTATCCGCGCCGATAATCAGCGCCAGCAAAACATGCTGCTGGTGATGGGGATGATGGGCGCGATGTCGTCGGGCATGGCGGCTGCGAACCCGACGGCGATGAGCGCGTCGACGATTTCGATGAATTCGGCGTCGCTGAGTATGGCGAGCATGACGACCGACCAGTTGGTGAGCAACAATAACGCACTCGGACGGCAGGTCCAGCGGACGCATTTGTCGACGATCTCGGTTCCGGCCGGCGGGACGGATGGCGCGCTGATCTCGATACCGGACGCCGAAGGAGAGCCACTGACGTTGCACGTCAATGTTGGAAGTGACTGGCACTACATCACATTTGCGCCGCGGAAATAGGCGGCGCCGGAGGCTGAACGATGAGGTTCGGCGCAGGGCTTAAATCGTCACTGACACTGGTGGTTTGCCTTGGCTTGATGGCCTTGGGCCGGTCAGTCCTGGCGCAAGGTCTCTCTGATTTTACACGGAACATGCAGCAAAACTGTGTGCGCAACGCCGCTGGCGCATGCGACCTTCGGGTGATTCCGATCCCTCGGTCGCAATCAGGCGGAACGGGGGGGACGACGACGGGAAACTATGGCGGCGGCGCCGGGATGATGCCGATGGCAATCCCGATCGCGCCGGGATCAGCCGCGCCGGATAGTGCCTATACCGGGGTCGCCGGCAGGGTTTCGTCGTTGCGCCAGGGGCTCGATCTTTCAGATCCCACGCCGGCACCGCAGATTCCCGCCGCCCCCGCGATGCCGGCGGATGTGGGGCCGCAGGCGGCGAACTGCAACGGTTATCCGCAGACGCGCCCGGGGATCGTGCAGTGTTTTCGCGACGGCAGCCGGGAAACGGCGCGGTTGGCGCAGGAATGCCGCACGAATGCGGAGGGACTTGCCTCGCTGCAACCGGGCACCGCGGTTGGCACACGCGATCCCTATCCCTACAGCCAACGGCAAAGCTTCATCGATTGCGCGGACCTGTATCAGCGGGGCGCGCAAGCGCAGGATTGCGCATCGCGGCAGATCGCGGCCGGCATGCAGGTGAATCCGGCGGTGGCGGACTGCCGGCGCCGGTATGGCATCAATTGAGGTTCGCGCTTCTGGTGCTGGCGGTTCTGCTGGCCGCTGGGGCGGCCTATGCCGAAGACGATCTGTTCGGCCCGACAAACGCGTTGAGCGACTTCAAGGGTACGACGAACGCGCGGCCGGCTGTGCCGTCGGCATCGCCGCGGCAGATCGCCGCGCTGCAATCGCTGTGCGCCGCGGCCGCGCCGGACAGCGATATCGGCGAAGCGTTCGGCTGTTCGGCCTCGCCGTGGTCCAGCGCGCCCTATGCGACGACGATGATCTCGGCGGGCTGCGACAAGCTGCTGCGAATCTCGGCAGTGTTGGATACGCGGTTGCGGGATTCGGACCGGTCGTTGGCGGCCGGCACGACATCGCAGTTCCGGACGGCGTGGCAGATCGAGTCTGTGATCGACACCGCACATCGAGCTGAATTGATGCGAGCGCGCAGCGCGGTGAGCTGTCCCGGTGCGAAGCCATCGTCGGGGGGGACCGTGGTTGCCAAGCGCCGCGCCGAGGCTTCAGGCGGCGCGGTGTGCAACGGGGCGGTCACGGCTTGGGAGGTGCAGGTGCTGCGCAACGCCAGCGGGCGGCGTTACGGCATGTTGAACGCCAGCCTGCGCGACGGGGGATTGGTGGTCCAGGTTTCCAACATCTATCCGTTTGCGGTCGATCCTTCGCAGGGTGGAGCCTGGCTCGGGGCGCACTGCCAGCAGCTTCTGCCGCAATCGCCGCAGCGCGATCCCTACCAGGTGGCGGCCGATCACCTCACCCGCTGGGTGGATGCCCTGGAGACGGCGGTGACGGGGCGCGATCCGGCGTTCAACCATATCGAAGAGCCTTGCGAGCGCGGGGTGTGGCGCGATCTGGCGCCAGCGGCTGCACAGGCACGCTGCACCAAGTGGCTGCAGCTGAATCCGGGGCACGCGGCGACGACGGGCGTACGGGGATGAGGGCACGGCGCGTTCAACGTCGCGCTGCAATAAGCGGTTTGCCTGCTTAGAGTGATCGCCGATCCGACAGACGATCGGCTATCACTCTAACTCTTTGTTTTAGCGGGCATCTTTATCCGACGGTGATCCTGCCGGGTTGGATGATGCTCTATCCGCCACCCGGCATGCCGCGATAGATCCAGGCGGTGTTGTGCGAGGGTTGGAAGTTCGGGTCGTAGCCGCCGAAATAGAGCACCCCCCTGCCCTTCTCCTCGGCAAAGGGCGAGGCGGCGACCGTGCAAGTGGAGACCAGGGCAGGCAGTTTGGGGTCGGCGATTTCATAGAGTTCCCAAATGACGGTGCCGTTGGCGACGCGGCGGACGTAGTAGCGGGCTTCGGCGGCATAGTACTGGTCGCGATGGGTGTGCGGCTGGTTGGCGGCTTCGACGTGCATCACCCGCCAGTCCGGGTGACGCTGGACAGCGGCCGGGGTGTAGGTGTGTTCGATGCCGCAGAGCCAGACGGTCTCGCCCGATGTTGGCAGGGTGTACGCGCAGTAATCATTGTAGGCGGCGAGCACATAGGGGATCGGGGTGTTCAGGCGGCGGGAGAGGTCGGCGTTGAGGTCGATTTCGACGGTGTCGGCGTAGGCGGCGTCGAGCCGGTGGACGCGGGTGCGCAGGTCGCCGCCCTGGGCTTCGCCGCCGCGGGCGTTGAACAGCAGGCATTCGCCCGAACCGGCGGGGTTGGGCACGGTGGTGAGGCCGCGAATGCCCGATGCGGGGACTTCGTTGGGGTAGGTTTTCACCACGGTCCAGGAGGGCGCGTGGCCGTCGCTGCGGCGCAGGATGGTGGTGGAGGTGGCGGCGTGCAGCACACCGTTGGCGACCGCGAAGGCCATGACGCGCTCGCGCTCGACACCGGCGCCAGCGAGGAAATTATGCTCGGTGGCCTGCCAGACGATCCGGCCGGGGACGCGCGGGTCGTAAGCGCCGCGGACGATGCCGAGGGCGGAACTGCCGGCGAAGACGTGATGCACGGCGGTCGCCGCGTCACGATGCGCGCCGATGGCGCGGACGTCGCCGTAGCGCTCGTTGGTGGTGCCGATGGTGGTCGCGGTCAGGGTCTGGGTGGTGTCGTCGAGGCTGAAGACCTGCACCTCGCCGCGGACGAGCTGGTCGGGGGCGGTGAGCAGCATACTGACCGGGGGGATGCGGCGGCCCGCTGCGTCGGTGACGAAGGTCACCGGCTGCAGCGCGACCAGGCGCAGGTTGCGGCGGGGGAACTGGTGCAGCAGCCTCCAGCCGGAGGTGGCAGTTTCCTTGACCAGCAACTGGCAGGCTTTCGGGATGGCGCTGTCGCTCTCAGTCCAGAGTGTGTTCTCGGCATAGAGCCGGCCGTTATGAGCGACGATGCGCTTGAGTTCGACGCCGTGCATGGTGCGGCCGTTGGCGTCGATGTCGCCGGCGTGCCAGGACAGGTCGTAGCGCATGTTGGGCAGGGCGAGCGGGGCGGCGCGGGCGGGGACGGCGGCGGCGCTGGCGGCGGCGGCGATGAGGGTGCGGCGGGGGAGGGTCATGGTTAGTGTCTGACTGATAATGCTACTATGCCGGCCATCTGACGCGGTTTTCTGCGCTCCGGTGCTCACGGACAAGCGTCCGCTCCGCGCCTGTTCTCGAAAAACACGCCAGCTGACTGGCCTAGCGCATTTTGAGTCAGACACTTAGCTCAGAAGGTAAAGGCCAGGGCGCTGCCCCATAGGCGCGAATTTAAGCTATTGAAGGCAGGCAAGTCGTTCTTTTTGTGAACAAAAAGAACCAAAAAACTTTTCAATATTTGGCCTCGGCCAGTCCTATAATCGGATATTCGTGCTAGATCGAATCGAACGAGAGTTTTTTTGCTCCTTTTTTTCGACGCGGCGTCTTCGCCGTCGCCCTGCAAAAAAAGGAGTGCTTGCTTCATAGCGCCACCGGCCCGGCGGTAATCGCGGGGTCAATGCGCCGCGGCAGCCAGGCACCATCGGCCAGGTTGCCGGTGAGGACCTGATCGCGCATCACCACTTTGCCGCGCAGCATGGTGAGGCAGGGCCAGGCGGTGGCTTGCCAGCCTTCCCAGGGGGTGTAGTCGGTCTCGTGCAGGTCGGGCGCGGTGATGACGCGGGGTTTCGGGTCGAGCACGCAGATATCGGCGTCGGAACCGACGGCGAGGGCGCCTTTGCGCGGGTAGAGGCCGAGGATTTTGGCGGCGTTGCTGCTGACCAGGTTGACGAACTGGTTCAGGCTGTAGCCGCGGCGGCTGACCATCTGGCTGTACATCAGGCCGACGCGGGGTTCGACGCCGGAGTTGCCGCCGGTGACGTCGTCGATGCGCACGCCGACGGTTTTCTGTTTCAGGGTGCAGCACAGCTCGTCGGTGGCGACGCAGTGGATCGAGCTGTCGAGCGTGCCGGCCCAGAGGGCGGCCTGGTCCTCGGGGGATTTCAGGCTGGGGTAGGTGTGGAAGATCTGGCCGTTGGGCTTTTTGTAATCTTCCTGGGTGTAGAGCATGTACTGGTGCAGGCTTTCGCCGTAGATCGGCACGCCGCGGGCGCGGGCTTCGCGGATGGCGGCCACGCCCGTGGCAGCCGAGGTGTGCAGCATGTAGAGCGCGGTGCCGGGGACCTGTTCGGCGAGGCGGATGACGCGGCGGAAGGAGAGATCCTCGGAGAGGGTGTTGTGAACCTCGGCCATGTTGTGAAAGCTGACGCGGCCTTCGCGGATCAGCTTGCCGTACATATGCATGACAATGTCGTTGTCCTCGGCGTGGATGACGCCGAGGCCGCCATTGGCGGAAAGCAGCTTGAACACCTCCCAGATGTCGCCGAAATCGACCATGCGGCCTTTGCGGTTGGGGGTGATGTCGGTGGTGAAGATCTTCACCGTGGGGTGGCCGTTGCGCAGGCAGACGGCGAGCTGGTCAAGGTGATCCGGGGCGAGGTCGCCTTCGACCAGGAGGTGAAAGGCGTAGTCGGTGTGACAGGCGCCTTTCCAGCCGGCGTCGCGCCGGGCGATGGCGTCGGCGATGGTGGCGCCGTCGGTGCAGCGGACGAAGTCGATCAGGGTTGTTGTGCCGCCGTGGATGGCGGCGCGGGAGACGACGGAGGCGGGTTCGGTGAAATCGGGCGGGCCGCCGTCGGGCGCGGGCATCGGCCAGGCGCAGTGGACATGCGGGTCGATGCCGCCGGGGATGACGATGCGCCCGGTCATGTCGATCAGTTCGGCGCCGGCGGGTACGGCACCGGGGGCGGTGATGGCGATAATGTGTTCGCCCTGGATGTGGACATCGGCGGCGATCGGGCCGTCGGGGGTGACGACGCAGTCGCTGCGCAGGACGGTGAGGGTCATGGCCGGGGCTCCAGAGGCGTTGGGCGATGGTTGCGCGGGAATCGGCCGGTGGGAAGGGGGTTTGCGTGCGTGATGATTGTGTCTTGATATTACCAGAGCGTGAGAACTGCTGGCCTGCCGGCGATGGCTGGGTTAGGCTTCGATGGGATGCGGAGTGAGGACGATGGACGGTCAGGGTTCGCGGAACTGGATCGAACGGGTGTGGTCGACGATCGCCGATCGCGGCCGGGCGTTTGTGACCATGCCGGCGGCCGCGGCGAGCGGGCCGGCGCGGGCGGTGTTGCTGGCCGAAGCGCTGCTGTCGGGGCGGGGCGAGGCGTCGGGGGCGGCGCTGGCGCGCGAGTTGCTGACGGTGCTGCGCGGGTTGGATGGCGGCGGGCGGCTGATATTCTTCCGGCACGTGGCGGCGCATTTCGCCCCCGACGAGGAGAAATTGCGGGCGGCGGCGGCGGCCTATCTGGAGACACCGTCAACGGCGCAGGCGGCGGTGCTGGCCGAGGCGGCGGAGCCACCGCGGCAGGAATTGCTGCGACGGATGAACCATGCCCAGGGCGGCACGGCGGCGCTGGTGGAGATGCGGGCGGAGTTGCTGGGGCTGTTGCGCGAGGAGAAAGCGTTGGGGCCGCTGGATGACGATCTGCGGCATCTCTTTGCCTCCTGGTTCAACCGGGGGTTCCTGGAACTGCGGCGGATCGACTGGAACACGCCGGCGGCGGTGCTGGAAAAGCTGATCCGCTACGAGGCGGTGCACGAAATCGATGGATGGCCGGATCTCAGGCGGCGGCTGGCGGCGGACCGGCGGTGTTTCGGCTTCTTCCACCCTGCCCTGCCCGGCGAGCCGCTGATTTTTGTCGAGGTGGCGCTGGTAGAGGGGCTGGCGGAGGCGGTGCAGCCGCTGCTGGCGCCCGATGAGGACGGCGACGCGCAGGCGGCGCGGGGGCGGAGGGCGGATACGGCGATCTTCTATTCGATCTCCAACTGCCAGGAGGGATTGCGGGGGGTGTCGTTCGGCAACTTCCTGATCAAGCAGGTGGTGGAGGAGTTGAAGGCGGAGTTGCCGCAACTCCGGCGGTTCTCGACCCTGAGCCCGGTTCCGGGGCTCAGGCGCTACGTGGAGCGGTCGGAACTGCCGGAGGTACCGGTAGGCACCACGGAGCCGGAGGAGGCGATGCGGCTGCCGCTGCTGCGGGCCTGCGCGCGGTTCCTGACCGACACCCGCGACGGGCGCGGGCCGGCGGACCCGGTGGCGCGGTTCCACCTGGGCAACGGGGCGCGGCTGGAGCGGATCAACTGGCGCGGCAACGTCTCGGCGCGCGGTTTGGCCGAGAGCTACGGCATCATGGTGAACTACCTCTACGACCCCGACAGCATCGAGGCGAACCACGAGGCCTTCGCGCGCGGCGGCACGGTGGCGCGCGGCGAGGCGGTGGAATTGTTGCTGGAAGATGGGCCTCGAGGCTGGAAAGCGCGGCTGCGGGCGTAGGCGGGGCCGCGACAAACTACTGATAAACAGGCTTTATTTGAGAATAGGAAGGCCAGGGCTCTGCCCTGGACCCGCCAAAGGCCGCGGGCCTTTGGAAACCCATTCACGTGTGGGGTGGTTGAGCGGCGGTGCCAATAAGACTCTTTGTGCTTCGCCGGTGCACGTATGTTGGTGTCTGAGCCAATGGAGGTGGGGTCAAGGGGGGTGAGCCGCGAAGCTGATCGCCGTCCCCTTGCGGGTCCAGGGCAGGCTCTGGCCTTCTTCCAGGACTCCTTTCTTGCCAGAAAGATACCGCGCGCCGGTTAAGCCGAGACGATCCGCGCTGCCGAGAGATCGACTGTGCAGTGCGCGCCTGCCGCGAGGCCTGGGTGGGGGGCGCCGCGGAGGACGACGTCGAAGCGGTGGGGGCCGTGTTGGACGGTGTAGCGGGTCTGACGGATGCCGAGGTGCACGGCGATGATCACGGCGGGGCCGTCGCCAGGGGTCAGGCCGACTTCGTCGGGGCGGATCAGGGCGCGTTTTCCGTCGGGCGCGGGCAGGCTGATGCTGTCGCCGAGGAAGCCGAAGACGAAGGCGCTGGCGGGGGTGGCGTCGAGGGTGGCGATGGTGCCGATCTGTTCGATGCGGCCGGCGCGGAGCACGGCAATGCGGTCGGAGAGTTCGGCGGCTTCGCCGAGGTCGTGGGTGACGAGTAGGGTGGTCAGGCCGAGGCGGAGGTGCAGATCACGCAGCATAGCGCGGAGTTCGACGCGGATCGGCGGGTCGAGCGCGCCGAGGGGTTCGTCAAGCAGTAGGACCTGGGGATCGATGGCGAGCGCCCGGGCGAGGGCGACGCGTTGGCGCTGGCCGCCGGAGAGCTGGTGCGGGTAGCGGGTGCCGAGGCCGTCGAGCTGGACCAAAGCGAGGAGCTCGGCGACGCGTCGCGCGATGTCGGCGGCGGCGGGGCGGGTGGCGCGGGGGCGGACGCGTAAGCCGAAGGCGATGTTGTCGGCGGCCGTCATGTGACGGAACAGGGCGTAGTTCTGGAACACGAAGCCGATGCGACGTTCGCGGGCGGGGATCGGGCCGACATCGGTGCCGCCGATGCGGATGGTGCCGTCGTAATCGCGTTCGAGGCCGGCGATCAGGCGCAGAAGGGTGGTCTTGCCGGAGCCGGAGGGGCCGACGAGGGCGAGGAATTCGCCGCGGGCGATGTCCAGCGAGACGTCGCTGAGCACAGTAGCACTGCCGTGCCGCTTGCAAATGCGGTCGAGTGTGATGCTCATCCGGGCCCAGCCAGCCGGCCGGTTCGG
Source organism: uncultured Rhodospirillales bacterium (assembly GCA_903881515.1). GTDB lineage: Bacteria > Pseudomonadota > Alphaproteobacteria > Acetobacterales > Acetobacteraceae > CAIRTN01. The sequence continues at coordinate 15,320 of CAIRTN010000242.1, forward strand.
GCCTCCAGGAACGCCTTGGCGGCCAGAGTGAGCAGGGCCAGGGCCGCGAGCAGGGCGGCCATGGCGAAGGCGGCGGCGCCTTGGAAATCGTTGTAGAGGGCCTCGATACGCAACGGCATGGTCTCGGTTGCTCCTGGGATATGACCCGATACCACGGCGACCGCACCGAATTCACCCATTGCGCGCGCGTTGCACAGCAGGATTCCGGAGAGCAGGCCCCAGCGGATCTCGGGCAGGGTGACGTGCCACAGGGTGCGCCAGAGGCCGGCGCCGAGCAGGGCGGCGGCTTCCTCCTGTTCGCGGCCCTGAGACTGCATGAGCGGCAGCAGGGGGCGGACGACGAAGGGGAAGGTGACGAAGATGGTGGCCAGCACCACGCCGGGCAGGGCGAAGACGATGCCGATGCCGTGGCCGCGCAGCCAGGGGCCGAGCCAGCCTTGGGCGCCGAACACCAGCATCCAGACCAGGCCGGAGACCACGGGCGAGACGCTGAGCGGCAGTTCGATCAGGGTTACGAGCAGGCCGCGCAGGGGGAAGTCGTGCTTGGTGATGCACCAGGCGGCGGCGAGGCCGAAGATGGTGTTCACGGTGAGGCTGATGGCCGCGACCTCGATGGTCAGCCAGATCGCGGCCTGGGCGTCGGGGTCGGAGAGGGCTTCGACGATGCGGCCGGGGCCGGCGGACAGCGCCTCGGTGAACACCACGACGAGCGGCAGCACCAGCATCAGCACGGCGATGAGGGCGGCGGCGAGGATGAGCAGGCGGCGCTGCATCAGAGTTCCAGCCGCCGGCGGAGGGCGGCGATGCCGGCGAGGCAGAGCAGCGAGACCAGCAGCATCGCCAGACCAATGGCGGCGGCGCCGGCGTAGTCGAACTGCTGCAGGCGGATGACGATCATCAGGGGCGCGATCTCGGTGCGCATCGGCATGTTGCCGGCGATGAAGATCACCGAGCCGTATTCGCCGACGGCGCGGGCGAAGGCGAGGCCGAAGCCGGTGACCAAGGCGGGGAACAGCGCGGGCAGGACGACGCGGGCGACGATCTGTGCCGGGCGGGCGCCGAGGGTAGCGGCGGCTTCCTCGACCTCGCCGGGGAGGTCGCGCAGCACGGCTTCGGCGGTTCGGACGATGAAGGGCAGGCCGACGAAGCAGAGCGCCACCAGGATGCCGAGCGGGGTGTAGGCGATGCTGATGCCGATGGCGGCGAGCGGGGCGCCGAGCCAGCCGGTGGAGGCGTAAAGCGCGGTGAAGGTGATGCCGCCGACGGCGGTGGGGAAAGCGAAGGGCAGGTCGATCAGTCCATCGAGCAGGCGGCGGCCGGGGAAGCGGTAGCGCACCAGCACCCAGGCGAGCAGCAGGCCGAGCGGCAGGTCGATCACGGCGGAGGCGATGGCGGTGCCGAAGCTGAGCCGCAGGGCGGCGAGCACGCGGGGTTCGGCGAGGGAGTGCAGTACGCCGCTGAGCCCGAGCGACCACGGGCGCAGGGCCAGCGCGGTCATCGGGATCAGGACGATGCCGGTGAGCCAGACCAGGGTCATTGCCAGGGTGAGGGGGAAGCCCGGCACAGCGCGGGCGGCGCGTTGCCTCATTTACCGGGGGTGTAGATGCGGTCGAAGGCGCCGCCGTCGGCGAAATGCGCGGCCTGCACCTTGGTCCAGCCGCCGAGGGCGGCGATGTCGAACAGCGGCAAGGTAGGGAATTTCGCGGCGTATTTCGCCTGGGCCGCCGCGTCGCGTGGGCGGAAATGGCGGCGGCCGACGATGTCCTGGGCCTGGGGGGCGTAGAGGAAGCGCAGATAGGCTTCGGCGGCGCGGCGGGTGCCGCGGGCGTCGACGACGCTGTCGACCACGGCGACGGGCGGTTCGGCGAGGATGGAGAGCGAGGGGTAGACGATGTCGAACTTGTCGGGGCCGAGTTCGTCGGCGGCGAGCAGGGCCTCGTTTTCCCAGGCCAGCAGAACGTCACCGAGGCCGCGCTGGACGAAGGTGTTGGTGGCGCCGCGGGCGCCGCTGTCGAGCACGGGGACCTGTTTGAACAGCTTGCCGAGAAAGGCTTCGGCGGTGGCGTCGCTGCCGCCGGGCTGGCGCAGCGCCCAGCCCCAGGCGGCGAGATAGTTCCAGCGGGCGCCGCCGGAGGTTTTCGGGTTCGGGGTGATGATCGCCACGCCGGGGCGGATGAGGTCGGCCCAGTCGAGCAGGCGCTTCGGGTTGCCCTTGCGGACCAGGAACACGATCGTGCTGGTGTAGGGCGTGGCGTTGTGCGGCAGGCGGGACTGCCAGTCCCGCGCCAGCAGTTTGCGTTCGGCCAGGGCGTCGATGTCGGAGGCCAGAGCGAGGGTGACGACATCGGCCTGCAGGCCGTCGAGCACGGCGCGGGCCTGGGCGCCGGAGCCGCCATGGGTGCTGCGGACGGTGAGCGCGTCACCGCCCTGCCCTGCCCAGACCGCGGGGAAGGCTTTGTCGACGTCGCGGTACAGTTCGCGCGTGGGGTCGTAGGAAACGTTCAGCAGGGTGGTCTGGGCGTGGGCGGTGCGGGAAACGAGGCTGATGCCGAGCGCGAGGGCGAGGCCACGGCGGGTGAGTGCGGGAGCTGCGGTCATGTCGTGTGCCCTCCAACTTGTGCAGGCCTATATCGCATGATCGCGCCGGAAGGGGCCATTCTAAATTCTACTAAGTTTGTAGGAAATAATTTTCCGTTGCGACTTGGCATTCGAATTACAACCAATCCGAGAACGTGTGTGTTCTGTTATGCGTCCTGGTTATGCTTTTGCCGCGCGCTCGGCGGCCTTTGCTGACACCCACCGCCAGACGATGCCGGTAAGATCGTTCACGACGATACACGCCAGTGCGGCGCCTGCCGCTTCCGCCAAGCGGGGCAACCCGAGCGGCGCGAAGCCGAACAGGCCGCGCAACCAGGGCACCGATACTGCGAGCGCCAAGGCGGCCAGTGTCGCGAAGATAACGATGACCAGGGCGCGATTGGGTCGGGCCAAGGCACGGAACGCACTGGTTTTCAGCGATCGGGTGGTTAATACCAGACCGAGATTGCCGATCACCAGGGTTACAAACGCCATGCAGCGCGCGACCTGCTCACCGTGCAGATCATCGGTTCCGAGTTGAAAAACAACGAGTGCCGCGATCATCACCACCGCGCCTTGCAGCAACCCGTGCAGCATCAGCGCGGTGTCGAACAACGGCGCATCGGGTTTGCGCGGTGGGCGGGCCATGATGCCGTCCTCGTCCGGCTCGGCTTCGAACACGATCGAAGAGACCGGATCGATCACCAGTTCCAGAAACACCACATGGATCGGCCCGAGCACCATCGGCCAGCCGAACAGCACCGGCAGCAGCGACAGGCCGGCGATCGGCACGTGCACCGCCAGGATGTAGCCCATCGCTTTGCGCAGATTATCGGCGATGCGCCGGCCGAGCCGAACCGCGATCACCAGGCTGGCGAAATTATCATCGAGCAGCACCAGAGAGGCCGCCTCGCGCGCAACATCGGTGCCGCGTCCACCCATGGCGACGCCGATATGCGCGGCCTTGAGCGAGGGTGCGTCGTTCACCCCGTCTCCGGTCATCGCGACGATCTGGCCCGCCGCGGCGAAGGCCTGCACCAGGCGCAGCTTCTGTTCGGGCATGATGCGGGCGAAGACGTTGGTTTTGACGAGACGCGCCTGCAACTGCGCGTCGTCCAGTCCCGCCAGATCGGTACCGGTCAACGCGCCATCGCCGGCGATCCCGGCTTGCCGGGCGATCGCCAGCGCGGTCGCGGGATGATCGCCAGTGATCATCACTACGCGAATGCCGCCGCTGGTGCAGGCGGCGACGGCGGCAGGCACTTCCGGCCGCAGCGGGTCCGCCAGGCCGACCAGGCCGACGAAGGTGAAGTCGAAATCATGCTGCTGCGCCGGCCATGCGTCGGTGGCACATTGGGCCCGTGCCACCGCCAGCACCCGCAGGCCCTGGGCGGCCAGCTTGGCTACGCCGCGACGGACCGCCTCGATCCGTTCGGCCGGAAGGTGGCACAGATCCGCGACTGCTTCCGGCGCGCCCTTTGCGGCCACCACGAAGCCGGTGCCAGTTTTGGCCTGCCAGACCTGTGACATCGCCAGCAGGGCGGGCTGCAACGGGTAGCCATGCGCCAGCACCCAATCCGAGTGGATGTGCTCCGTCTGTTTCAGGAACCGCGCGCCGAGATCGGTGAACGCGCGCTCCATCGGATCGAATGGGTCGGGATGGCTGGCCAGGATCGAATACTCGACCAGCGCGTGGAAGCGCTCCGGCAGATCGGCATCGCTCTCGGAGGTCGCCGCCCAATGCTGCCCCTCGGCCACCAGCGCCGCGACGGTCATGCGGTTCAGCGTCAGCGTGCCGGTCTTGTCGGTGCACAGCACCGTCACCGCGCCAAGCGCTTCGATCGCCGCCGAGCGCCGCGTCAGCACCTTGTTCTGCGACATCCGCCAGGCGCCAAGCACCAGGAAGACCGTGAGCACGAGGGGGAATTCCTCCGGCAGCGTCGCCATCGCCAGGGTGATGCCGGCGAGGACGCCTTTGATCCATTCGCCGTGCAGCAGGCCGTAGACCAGGGCGAGTGCAGCCGACGATCCGATACCGAGGACAGCGAAGATCTTTACCAACCTGCGGGTTTGCAGTTGCAGCGGCGTCGGTGCGCTCGCGACCGCGGTGAGGGATTTGCCGATGCGGCCGATCTCGGTGCGCGCGCCGGTGGCGAGCACCCGGGCGAGGCCGGTGCCGCGGACGATCAGGCTGCCGGACCAGACATGCGCGGTGCCGTCACCGCCGGGGCGTGCATCGACGGTGTCACGTTCGGCAAGGACCTTGCGAACCGGTACGGATTCGCCGGTCAGCAGCGACTCATCGGCTTCGAGGTTGGTGACCTCGAGTAGGCGGGCATCGGCCGGAACACGGTCGCCCTCCACCAGGGCGACGATATCGCCGGCGACAACGTCACCACCCGGAATACGCTGGCGCGTGCCGTCGCGGATGACGAAAGCGCCGGGGCTGGTCAGATCCTTCAGCGCCGCCAGCGCGCGCTCGGTGCGGCTTTCCTGCACAACCACCAGCACGACGTTCAACACCGCGAAGGCGAGCAGGATCAGGGCACCGGCGAGGTCACCCAGGATGAGGTAGATGACGCCGGCACCCAGCAGCAGTTGCAGCATCGGCTCGCGCACGGCTTCAAGCACGATGCGAAACGCGCTGCGTTGCTGTTCCTGCGGCAGTTCGTTGCGGCCGTCCCGCAGCAGCCGTGTCGCCGCTTCGCCAGCCGTCAGGCCCTGCTCGGCGTTTGCATCCGGTTGCGCCGGGTGACGGGCAAGCGGAGGAGGCTCCACTGGCACCACATCGGCTTCCGGCTCCTCGCCGAGCCCGTGCTGCACATACAGCACCTCGACCGCTGCCATCAGCACCAGGGTGAGCGGCGCGGCCAGCAACACGCCCAACGGCCCGAACAGCACGCTGAAGGCGACCGTCGACAGGATCGCCAGCACCGGCGGGAACGCTGTCGCTTCGGCCTGCACCATCGGGGTAATGAAATTGCCTTCGACGAAATGCACAGCGGCGTACATACAGATGACCGAGACGGCGTAGACCGGCCCCTGCGTCATCGCCACCAGGGTGGCGGGCACCGCCGCCAAGATCGCGCCGACGAAGGGAATGAAGCAGAGCAGCCCGCCCATCAGCCCGAGCGCAAACGCCGCCTCGATGCCGAGCAGCCACAGGCCAATTCCGGTCAGCACGCCGATCGTCGCCATGACCACCATCTGGCCAGCCAGCCAGCGCCGCAGCACCGTGCCGATGACGCCGAACAGTGTCTCGACTGTCGCGCGATGCGCGGGCGGCACTAGGCGCAGGCAGAGATGGTGGTAGCGGTCGGGCTGTGCCGCCAGATAGATCGCGACAAACAGCGCGACGATGGCATAGCCGAGCCCGCGCGTGATCAGGCCGCCGATGCTGGTGATCATCGATGTGGCCCAGCCGGTAGCGCCCATCACATTGGCCCCGCGCACCTGCTCGAGCACCTGTCTGCCGTAGGGATTGCCGGTCATCCAAGCCATGAACAGCTTGAAGCCCGCCGGTGCGACCTGCATCACATCGTCGAACTGGGCGGCGATGGTCGCGCCGAAGACCCAAAGTGCGCCGCCAACGACGCAGAGCCCGAGGAGGAAAACCCCCGTCAGCGCAATGCTCCGGCGAATGCCGGTGAGTTGCGCCACCAGCCCGGTCGCTGCGCAGAGCCCGATGGTGAGCAGGGACGCCCCGAACAGCAGAACCAGAATATCGCTCAACTGCCAAACACCGGCCGCGAGCGCTGTGATGAGGAGGACGACGAGCACACGCCCGGTAAACGTTCCGAGCGGCATGGTTTGAGCCTTGGGTTGAACGATGCCCGCGACCGGCTTGGAAATCAGCATGGAATTTCCGACATCGTGAGACCGCCACAAAATGTTGTTGCGGCGATATGCGCACGCGATAGAGCCTACCCACCGCGCGAAGAACATCTCAGAATCGGAAATTACTCAGCGTTGGGCGCAGACCTGTCTGCCGACATGTGCATCATCGCTACACCTGTTCACCAGTGGCAGGCTTCGGCCATACCGCGCGGTTCATGCCGGAGATGAACCCTGCGCTGTGACAGCAGGTGTCCGCGCGATCGCGCCCAAGCGCTCGACGAGATCCTGCATCGCATAGGGCTTGGCGAGGAATGCCGCATTTAGCCCGGCCATCGCTTCACGCTGATGCTCAGGGGCGTAACCCGACACCATGAGGGCTGGCAGGTCGGCGACACCGAGCTGGCACCGCACCGCGTGGACCAGGGCGGCGCCATCCATCCCCGGCATGACCATGTCGGAAACCACCGCAGCGAGCGGCGGTGCGTTGTCCAGCAGGTCGAGCGCCTCCTCGCCGGACGCGGCCGCGAGCACATGCCATCCTTGCACCGTGAGCACCCGCTCGGCGAAGTTCCGAATCAGGTCCTCGTCCTCGACCAGCAAAACCGTGCGTCCACCGCCTGCGGCGAGCGTTGTGCTGGAGTTGGCAACCGGCCGCGCCTCGACCTTCTGGTCCGAACGCGGCAGGTAGACCGTCATCGTCGTGCCGCTCGAAGCGGTTGCCACCGTCAGGTAGCCGCCGGATTGCCGCAGGATCCCGTAGACGGTGGCAAGGCCAAGGCCAGTGCCGCCGCTGCTGCCAGCCTGGACGCTGCGCGTGGTGAAATACGGTTCAAAGATGCGCGGCAATATCTCGGCCGGAATACCAGTGCCGGTGTCGGTCACCGCTATCGTGATCCAACGCCCCGCGGGCACAGCGTCGGGCACCGCCGCCAGAGGATGCAGCAATGTCACATGGTCCGTCGCCAGGGTCAGGCAGCCGCCCTGCGGCATCGCATCGCGGGCGTTGAGTGCAAGATTGAGCAACACCTGATCAAGTTGTGTGGGATCGATATGGACCGCGCGCCCGCCGTCCTCGAATTCAAGGTCGACCCGAATTCGTGGTCCGATCAGTCTGCCCAGCAAATCGGCGGTGGCGCGCACCGCGGATTGAACATCGACACCGCGAGGCTGCAAGGCCTGCTGGCGGCCAAACGCCAGCAGCCGGCGCGCCAGATCCGCGCCACGGGCGACCGCTTCGCTGATCCGTGCGGTTTCGCTCGCAACGGTGTTGGCCTGGGCAAGCGCTGCGTCGGCTGCGGCGCCAATGATCGTCAGCAGATTATTGAAATCATGGGCAATGCCTCCAACCAGCTGGCCCAGTGCCTGAAGCCGCTGGCCGGCGGCAAGTTGGTCGACCGAGGCAGCGACCGACACCACCTGCACCAGCACGGCACCGACGGTGCCATCGGCCTCAGTGAGAGGATGCACGCGCAGCGAAAGCGGCGGCACGGCACATTCGGACACCGTACGGGCAGCGAAGGCAGAGCTGACAGCCCCGCGCAAAGCCGACCGCGCAGACGCCAGGAACAACGCCTCGAGCGGCACACAGTGTGGTGCTTCCGGAAACAGCTGCACGGCGGCATTGTTGGAGCGCAGCACGGCGCCGTCGGCACGCACCACCAAACTTGGAGGCATCGCCTCAAACAAGGCCTCGATCGCGGAATCTGACCCGGCAACCATGCGTGTGGCGATGCCGCGCCCGAGCATTCTGCCCAGCCGCTTCACGACCGCCCCCGCAACCGCCAGACATAGGCGATCAACTCGGCGACCGTTTTGAAATGCTCGGCGGGAATCTCGCGATCCAGTTCAACGAGGTAGAGTGCGCGGGCCAGCGGCGGATTGGGAACCACCGGCACCCGATGCTCGGCGGCAATTGCGCGGATCTTCGCGGCCATCTCATCCACCCCCTTTGCCACAACCTTCGGCGCGCCATTGCCGCCACGCACATAGGCGAGGGCGACAGCATAATGGGTCGGGTTCGTCACGACCACCGTGGCCTCCGGCACCGCGGCCAGCATGCGGCGCTTCGAGCGGGCCATGCGCAATTTCTTGAAGCGGCCTTTGACATGCGGGTCGCCTTCGCTTTCCCGATGTTCCTGCCTGGCCTCCTCCCGGCTCATACGCAGGCCGCCGGAATGTCTGATCCGTGTGTAGAGGACATCAAGCACGGTGATCACGGTCTGCACCACCAGCAGGCCCATCACGACCTGCAGCAGACTGCGCAGGATGCGATCGGCGAGGATGAGCGGATCCCATCCGGTTGCAGTGATGAGGCGCGGCATCTCGTCGGACAGGGCGGACCAGCCGAACCAGCCGGCGGCGGCGATCTTGGCGAGTGATTTGCTGCATTCGACCAGGCTGCTGACGCCAAACACCCGCCGCAAGCCGTGCATCGGGTTCAGCCGTGCGAAGTTGGGCGCCAGCGCATTGCGGTTGAACAGAAAGCCGGTTTGCAGCAACACGGCCACGCTGCCGGCCAACAGGGCCGTCAAAGCGACCGGAGCGGCGATGGCGACCGCCAGACGCAGGGCCATGGTTCCCGCGGCCGCCGGCGTCAGGCTGTGTGCCTGCTCAAACAGCAACGCAAGGCTGCGTGCCGCGGCGTGGGCGTCAGGCGCGGCGCGCGCGGCAATCAGCAGCGTGGCCGCGGCAAGCACCGCCAGCACATTCGCCTCGCGCGACACCGCAACCTGACCGGCGTCGCGGGCCTGCTGGAGCCGCTTGTCGGACGGGGCTTCCGTGCGGTCTTCACCCTCACCGCCTTCCGACATCGCTACAGCCCCGGCAGGGCAGCGAGGAGGTCGGCAGCGGTATCCTGCCAGGCGCCGAGAACGGCGGAAGCCAGCAGGCCGAGCAGCAGCAGGCCGCCCAGGATCTGCCCGGGCAGCGCGACAAAATAGATCTGGTGTTGCGGTACCAGCCGGGCCGCCAGACCGAGCCCGACCTGCCAGACCGTGCCGGCGAGCACGAAGGGAGCCGCCAGCCGCAGGCCCAAGGCGAAGGATCCACTAACAGCCTCAGACGCCGCCTGGACCATGTCCCCGGCCGGCAGGACCGCGCCGGGGGGAATCACGGCAAAGCTGCCAGCGAGCGCCGACAGCGGCAGGGCATGAAGCCCGGTGGCGAACAGCAGTACCGGACCGGCCGTCGCGAACAGCCGCGCGAGCGAGGCGGTCTGCGGACCGAGGGTGACATCGGGTTGCAGGACGTTGGTCAGGCCGAGCACCGAAGCCGCGATCTGGCCGGCGACCGGCAAGGCCAGCATCACCATGCGCGCCAGCCAGCCAAGCCAGATACCGGTCAGCGTTTCTGCCGCGATGAGTTGCAGCGTCGCGCCGGGTGACTCGGGCAGAGCGGGAAGCTCAGGTTGCAGCACCGGCAGCAACAGAACGCTCAGCACCAGCGCCAGCGCGGCGCGCACCATGACCGGCAGTTCGGCCTCGCCTAAGCCCGGCAACAGCATCACCGCTGCCGCGACCCTCGCCATCACCAGCGCAAATCCGAACGCCAGCGCCGGAAGATTTGCCAGGACCGCGGTATCGTCGCCGGTCATGTGCCACCGACCTGGATGATGCGATCGAACACCAGATGGGCGAAATCCGTCAGCGCAGACAACATGAACGAACCGGCCATGGCGATCGCCGCGCAGATCGCCAGCACCTTCGGCACGAAGGCGAGGGTCTGTTCGTTAATCTGGGTCGCGGCCTGCAACAACGACGTCAGCAACCCGACGGCCAACGTCGCCGCCAGGATCGGACCACCTATCTTCAACAGCACCATCATGCTGTCGCGCAAAATGAGAGCGACGTCTTCTTCCTGCATGGCCATCCCGCCCCTTTTGCCGGGAGATGTCGCACCGCCTAGATCGGCATGCGCATGATTTCCTGGTAGGCCTGCACAACCCGATCACGGAGTGCGGCCGTGGCCTGCAACGCGAGTTCGGCCTTGGCGACCGCGGTTGCCACTTCGGTCAGATTGCCCGCGCCGGAAACGGCCTGCCTGGCCTGGGCCTCGGCGTTGCGGCTGGTGTCAACAACGGCTTCCATCGCGCGCGACAGCACGTTGCCGAACCCGCCGTTGCTGACGGCCGACGCCGCTCCGGAGTCGGCGGCGCGATAGGCCTGCGCGACCGAATGCGGCGTGACGGTGATGGTGGGGATGGCCATCCGGGGCTATTTCAGCATGTCGATGGTGCGCGAGAGCATGCTGCGCGACACCTGCATCACCTGCAGGTTGGCATTGTAGCTGCGCTGAGCCTCCCGCATGTCCATCACCTCGATGAAGCTGTTGACGTTGGGTGTCTTGACGTAGCCGTTCTCATCAGCCGCCGGGTGCGCCGGGTCGAACCGGGTTGGGAAACTCCCCTTCTCCTGGCTGATCTTCTTGACGCCGACGGTGGTGGTACCCTCGGCGCGGTCGAGCACATTGGCAAAGCTGACGACCTTGCGCCGGTAGGGATCGCCACTTGGCGCATTCGCCGTGGTGTCAGCATTGGCAAGGTTCTCGGCGATCACCCGCAGGCGTGTTGTCTGCGCATCCATCCCAGAGGCGGAAATCTTCAGGGCCTTGGAGATATCCATCGCTATTTTCCGAGTGCTGTTCGGAAGAAGCCCAGGTATTTCATGTAGATATCCGTGGTGAGCTCATGGGCGGATTCGGTATCGGCAACCTTGCTGAGTTCAACATCAAGCCGGACGCTGTTGCCATCAGGCGCATGCTCGCCGCTCCTGCGGGCAGAAGCGCCGGGTGCCGGGGTTCCAGGCAGGTGCCTCGGTGCCGTCGACTGAAGCGCCAGGCCGGAGGAACGCTGCGCGAGTACCGAGGCAAACGGCGCAACGTCACGCGCGCGCCAGCTTGGCGTATCAGCGTTCGCGATGTTTTCCGCCAGCAGGGCCTGCCGCTGGTCGGTCCAAGCCAGGCGCTTCTCGGCGAGGGAAAACAGGCTGAGCTGCGGCGCATTCATCTGGAGTTCTCCATTCGAAGGCATCCTGACAGGAAAACGCTAAAGAACGGTTAATAGCCCGGCGAAGGCGCTAACGGATTGTTCAGCGTTTCAGCGCCATGCTGGGGCGCCATGAAACAAGCCGCACCCGCGCCTTCAAGCCCGCCCACCATCCCCGACGCCGGCAGCGCTGTCCGGACGGCGGAAGCTTTAGCCGATGGGCTGAACCACATGCTGCATGTCGCTGTCGCCTTGTTGAATCAGCGCCGCCGCGTCGATCTCACCGGGCTGGATGAACGGATCGGGCGGCTCTGTGCCGCGGTGCTCGACTTACCGCCAGAACAGGGCTGCGATCTGCGTCCAAAGCTGCTGGTCCTGCGCGACCAGATCGACCGGTTGGGCGCAAGAGCGACGTCGGCGCATTTTGAACCGGACGATCCCAAGCCGGTGTGACGACCAACCCCGGCAACACGGGAATCGCATTAGGAATCTGGCCGATGTGTTGCGGCGCGGCCACGTGATGGATTCTGTTGTCGGCTCTTCTGCAAGGAGGGTGCGATGGCATGGTTTGCGAGTTGTTTCACGGA
>CAIRTN010000243.1 GCA_903881515.1 uncultured Rhodospirillales bacterium
CCTGGGCGAGGTGACCAGCGACATCGCCCACGAGATGAACCAGCCTCTCGCGGCCATCGCCATGGCCGCGGAAAACGGCCTGCGGCGGATGGAGCGGCGGGGCGATACCGACGAAGGCGTGGCATCGAAATTCCAGCGCATCCTGGCGCAGGCGCACCGTGTGGCCACTGTCATCGATCATATCCGCGATTTCTCGCGGCTGGATTCCCGCCGCACCACCACTGTATCGATCGATGACATCATCGGCGATGTCGAGGCGCTCGCGGGCCCCAAGCTCGAGGGCGCCGGCATCGTGCTGGTGCGCGATATCGCCCCGAATCTGCCGACGATATCCTGCCAGCGTGTTCCCTTGGAACAGGTGGTGCTCAACATCGTCGGCAATGCCTGCGACGCCTACCGCGACATGCCCCCGATGGTTGCGGGTGAAGCGCCACGCGAGATCGTCGTGACCGCCCGCGCCGAGGGCGATGGCATCCTGATCAGCGTGCGCGACCGGGCCGGCGGCATCTCTCCCGAGATCATTGACCGGATCTTCGATCCGTTCTTCACCACCAAGGAGCCCGGTCAGGGCACCGGCATCGGGCTTTCGGTCAGCGTGGCGACCATCGCCGGCATGGGCGGGCGGCTGACCGCGCGTAACGAGGCCGGCGGCGCGGTGTTCGATATCCTGTTGCCGCTGGAAATTGCGGCATCGCCGGTGATGGCCTGATGCCGATGCGATCCTTCATGCCGGGAAACCGGCGCTGGCCCGGCAGGACACGCTGGCTTCTCAGCCTGTTCGTCTTCGTCGCTTTGCCCATCGCTGTGGTGATGGGGGGACTCGCGACCTGGAACGCCGTGCGAATGTACCGCACTCAACTGGAACTGACGCTGGCGAACTTCGCCCAGTCCCATGCGCTGATCATCGACGCCCGGCTCGCCGGCTTCGCGGCGGCGGCGACGGTGCTGGCGCAGTCCGATCATCTGCTTCAGGGAGAACACGTCGAAGAAGTCTACCGCGAAGCCGCCGCGTCGGCGCGCGCGCTGGATGGCTGGGTGGTGATCACCTGGCCTGGGCAACCGAACAGGCCGCTCTTCAATACCCTGAACCCCGAGGGAACGGCGTCGCCACCACCGGAGGCTGGCTCACCAATGCTGGCGGCGGAGGCGGCAGCGCAGCAAACCGGCAAGCCGCAATTCTACAGCACATTTGAGTCGAGCCTCGGCCGCAAGCCGGCGATGGCTGTCGTTTTGGCGGTGATGCGCGACAGCGAGCCGCGTGCCTTCGTGCATGTCGCGTTCTCGTCCGACGTGCTGTCGCGCGCCCTGGGCGAAGGCGGTCTGCCGGAGGGCAGCTTCGCGGCTGCTGTCAGCGAGCATGGCCGGGTGATCGCCAGCACGTCCTACGCGCCCGCTTTTATCGGGCAGGCACCGCTCGACTGGTCCCCTACGATCCGAGCCCGCGGCGTGGGACTGGAGGAGCGTGCCTCGATCACCGGGCAGCCCAGACTGTTTGCCTACCGCGCATTGCGGCTTGCGCCGGAATGGCATGTCACCATCGGTATGCCGCTCGGTCTGGTGACCACGATGACCTGGGCTGGCGCGACCCAGATCGCGTTGGCCGGCTGCGCGATTGCGGCATTGCTGCTGCTGGCGCTCGGCCTGCTCTGGGCCAGCCGCAGGGAACAGCATGCCGCCTTCACCGAGCTCGAATGGATCCTCGCCGACATTCCGACCATCATTTACGTAAATCGCGTCACCCAAGACGGCAAGTTCGAACGGCGTTTCCTCTCACACAGCGCGGAGGCCGTCACGGGCTGGCCAATGGCGGAGCTGGAACGATCGGGATCGCTGGCGGCCTTGGCCGACGAGGATGCGGCGGAGAGCCGTGCGGCGTATTTCCGCACCGCGCTGTCCGAAGGCCGCGCCAGCATGGAATACCGGCTGCGCCATGCTGATGGCACCTGGCACTGGATGCGCTCGACCTGCGTCTGCCTGAACCGTGACGCCGCAGGCGGCTACCTCGTCGGCTGCATCTCTGACATCACCGAGGAACGTCAGACCCAGGAGCGGCTACGGCAATCCGAGAAGCTCGCGGTCCTCGGCGAGGTTGCCGCCAACATCGCCCACGAAATCAACCAGCCCTTGTCGCTGATCAGCATGACCGCCGAAAACGGCCTGCGCGCGCTCAATCGCGTGCCGCTCGACCTTCCCGCCGACTTGCCGCCGGTGCTGGCGATCGATGCGCCGCTGCAGCAGGTGCTGCTAAACCTCGTCACCAATGCCTGCGATGCCTATACCGGCACACCGGCGGGCGGCATCCGCACGGTCTGTGTTTCGGCTTCCGCTGCGGGGCGCATGCTGTGTATCTCGGTCGGCGATTCGGCCGGCGGGATTGCGCCCGAACTGCTGCCCGGGATTTTCGAACCGTTCGTGACCACGAAGGCCGTCGGCAAAGGCACTGGCTTGGGGCTTTCGATCAGTCTTGCGACGGTGTCAGCCCTGGGCGGTCGTATCGATGTCAGCAACGTTGATGGTGGAACACGCTTCGCCATCTTCTTGCCGGCGGTGAAGGATGCCGCTTGAAAACAATCAGGTCTGAGGAAGTGCCGTTACGCGGAATTTCGCCGACGTCGACGAATGATTCTACATAATATCTGCATTGAAAATTCCGCCTTCTGCACCCGTCGGGGCCCCAGAGTATACCTTTGGTGACATAAAGCGACATTTTACAACGTTTTAATATTTCTCTTGAACTTAGAAACTTCGTTTATGTGC
>CAIRTN010000244.1 GCA_903881515.1 uncultured Rhodospirillales bacterium
GGCAGGGCAGGCAAGGCCAGGGGCGCTGCCCCTGGACCCTGTTCCTTAAGAAATCGGCCTCTGGAGAGAGGGGCCGCACGTACCGTCATCAAGGCCTCGATGGCCCCTCTCTCCAGAGGCCGAAACCCCTTAGGTAATGGGGTCAAGGGGACCACTGTCCCCTTGCAAGGCCAGGGCAGAGCCCTGGCCTTGCTTATTCCCTTCTCCACGCCTCACCGCGCCAAAAACCCCAGATTGAGTCTACGGGTGTTCGGAGTGGTGAGCATGGAGAAGGCGCGGGACAGGGCGTCCACCTGGTCGTCTTTGTTGCCGTGTGGGAAGTCCCGCAGTTCGTCGAGCAGGGTATCGGTCCAGTTGGCGCGGACCAGGATGAGGTTGCCGGCTTCGGCGGTGGCCGCGGCCGGGGTGGCGCGGGTCAGTTTGCTGCCGGATTCGGGGCTGGCCTGCACGCGGTATCCCGCGAGCAGGCCGGTGAGCCAGGCGATCTGTTGTTTACCGGCCTGGCCGGGGTCTTGCGGCAGGCCGATGGGCACGGAGCGGCCGTCGCGTTGGGCGGTGGCGACGATGGTTTGTGTCACTTCGTTCGGTCCGCCGCGCAAACGGATGATGTCCAGCACATAGACTTTGCCATCGCTGTCGCGTCCGAGCTTCAGGCCCACGGTCCAGTCCGGGTCGCGCCCGTCGCCAGCTTCGGTGGCGGCGAGGTCCCAGGCGCGGCAGCAGGACAGGTTGGTGGGCAGCGTGTCGGCGACGATGATGCGGTTGATGGGGAACAGGGTGCCGGTGGGCGGGGTTGGCGCCTGTTGGTACATGGCCGACCAGATGCGCGAGCCGACGGATTGGCGCTGGCGGTGCAACGCGGCCAGGTCCTGCCATTCCGGCCAGAGCGCTTCGCCGGGCTGGCGGTGGAGCGGATCGTTTTCGGTGGCGATGGCGGGAAGTTTGAGTGTGCGCCAGCCATCTTGCGTTTCCAGCAGCCGCCCGCCCAGGTCGTCTTCGTGCCAGCGCGTCATCACCAGCACGATGCGGCCGTTGGGTTTGAGGCGGGTCAGCAGTTCGCTGCGGTACCAGTCCCAGATGGCTTGCCGCGCGGTGGCGCTGTCGGCCACCCCGTGGCGTTTGATAGGATCGTCGATAATCGCCAGGTCGGCGCGCCGTCCGGTCAGCGGGCCTTGCACGCCGGTGGCGAAGTATTCGCCGCCGGCTTCGGTGGCGAAGCGATGCGCCGAGCGGTTGTCGCGGGCCAGAGCGGTTTCGCCGCCGTGTTCGGCCAGCATGTTGCGCACCCGCCGGCCGAAATGACTGGCGAGGTCGGCGGTATGGGCCGCGGCGATGATGTTGGTGTGTTCGAAGCGTTGCAGCCACCAGGCCGGGAAGATCTGGCTGGCGTAGGTCGATTTGGCGCTGCCCGGCGGCATCAGCACCATCAGGCGGTCGCAGCGCCCCTCGGCCACATCGGTCAGGTTGCGCAGCAGTTCCAGGTGATGGCGCGCCGGTTTCATATCCTGCGCCTGCATCACCTGGCTTGCCCACCCGGTCAGGTCGTCGGTGCCGGTCCGCTGGCGCGGCCGGCGAGTCGTGCGAATCGCTGCCAAACCGCGCTCTCCGTACACAAAAAAGCGACCTGCGCAGGGGTTGCCCGCACAAGCCGCCGATCATGGAGGGGTTTATACCGACGATTGGGGCGTTTGGGAAGAAAAAAATTCGTTCGAAGGAAAAAAAACTTTCACACCATGCGCGCATAGGAGCATCCCGCTCGCCACATTCTGCTTTCGGCCATTTTTCCTAGGCCGATCTCATTGCCATTTCGTCGGCAAGAATATCGCGATATCAGTCGGTTATAAGACAATCCAGTCACGCGATCTTCACCTCCGCCACAGTTATGCCCGATTTCGGCCACAACTCGTGCAGGACTTCCTGAGTCATTTAGGGTTGATCTTCGCGCCATGTCTTGTCTCAATGCGTCGAGGCCACCCGATTGACTGCGGTGGCCATCGCAGCGCGTCGCTTCGATTCATTAACTTGAATCCAGCCCGTGCGTATCGAAGGCCGGGCACCTTCCGCCCGGTCCGGTCCGTATATCGTCCTCTGACGAGATTTCGCGGACCGCGAGATAAGGAGTTGCCTATGATCACTCGTGCCCTCAGGACGTTTCCAGGCGTTGTCGTCTCACTGATGCTTGCCGCCCCGGCTTTCGCCGGCTCTATCCCCAATGAACCCGCCCGCCCGGTGCCGCACAGCCGCCCGGCCCAGCCCAGCGCCCGCAAGCGCGTCGTCCGCCCGATGCAGGATGCCGTCGTCGCACAGCATACCGGCGCCCAGGTCGGCCTGGCCTCCTGGTATGGCGGCAAGCGCTGGCACGGCAAGATGACCGCCAGCGGCGTACGCTACGACGAAAACGCGCTCACCGCCGCCCACGCCACCCTACCGATCGGCAGCAAGGTGCTGGTGATGGTCAACGACACCGGCGCCGCCGTGGTCGTTACCATCAACGACCGCCCGGGCACCCGCTCGCGCGTGATCGACCTCTCGCGCGGCGCCGCCGAAGCCCTCGGCATCGTGCAGCGCGGCGTGGCCCGGGTCACTCTTCTCCCGGCCTGACCGCGCTGCCCGCAGCGCCGAGCGGCACGGGCCACTCTTCACCCGGGCTGGTGGCGCTGCTATCCTGCGGCTTAACAGCAGCAGATAGCCAAGTTGGATCGTTTTACCCGCCTGCTCGCAGGTGCCGACCGCGCCACCCGTATCCTTGAGATCGGCCCCAGCCACGCCCCCGTGGCGGCGCGGGCCGATGGCTGGAACACGCGTATCGTCGACCACGACACGGCCGACGGCCTGCGCGCCAAATACCGCGCCATCGGCGTCGAGACCGCGCGCATCGAGGAGGTCGACTACATCTGGCATGGCGGTCCGCTGGACGGCATCGTGCCGCAGGGCAGCTTCGACCTGCTGATCGCCAGCCACGTGGTCGAACACATCCCCGATCTCGCCGGGTTCCTCAAGGGCCTCGAGTCGGTGATGGCCCCCACTGGCCAGGTTTCGTTCGCCGTTCCCGACAAGCGCTATTGCTTCGACGTGTTCAAGCCGCTGGCCACCACCGGCGACCTGCTGGCAGCCCTTGGCACCTCGCTGCATTCCAAGCGCAGCGCCTGGAACCATCCCGCCTATTCCGTCACCTATGACGGCGTGATCGCCTGGGGTCAGCACCCGGTGAACGAAGCGCGCTTCATCCACGATTTCGGCGACGCGCAGAAATCGCTTGCCGCCTGGACCGAAGATGGCCCGTATCAGGACTATCACGCCTGGCAGTTCACGCCGTCGAGCTTCGCCTTGATCATCCTGGAGCTGGGTGCGGCCGGCTATATCGACTGGCACATCGCCGAGCTGACCGGCGCCGAGGGCTGCGAGTTCTTCGTGCTGCTGCGCCGCGGCGCCGAGCAGTTGGCCCCGCCCGAGCTTGCCGCCTGCCGCATGACCCTGCTGCGCCAGGCCCAGCGCGAAATCGCCGATGGGCTGACCTTCCAGGGCCTTGCCCCCGCCGCATCGACGGCGCCGATCACTGGCCGGGGTTCGGCCGATACGCGACTCGCCGCCCTGGAAAACGCGATGGCGCTGCAGAACGCGCGGCTGTTGCTTTTGTTGCAGACCCCTGCCTGGGTGCGCGGCCTCGCTGCCATCCTGCGACGCGTCGCCGCCCTGCTCCGCCGCTGATCCGGGAGATTTCGATGGCGCAATCCACCCCGCTCGGCAATGGCAGCTTCGCCCAGGGCACCCGCATCGCCACGCCCTCCGGCCCGGCCCTGGTCGAGTCGCTGAGCCCTGGCGACCAGGTGCTCACCGATGCCGGACCGGCAAACCTTGTCGTGGCGGCCTCCCGCCCGCCGGCGCCGCCGTCGGTGCTGGTGCGCGCCCATGCCTTCGGCCAGGGCGCGCCGTCGGTGGATCTGCGCCTGTCCACCGAGCACATGATCCATCTGCGCGACAGCGGCACCGCCGAGGCGGTTCTGGTGCCGGTGGGCGCGCTGATCAACGGCGCCAGCATCATCCGCCTGCCCATCGTCGCCGCGGTGTCCTGGATCACCCTCGGTGTGCAGCGCCATGCCCTGGTGCTGGCCGAGGATCTGCCGGTTGGCGCGATGCGCCCGGATGGCAGCCCGATGGTTGCCCGGCAGATGCCGCCAGGCCCCGCGCTGTTCGCGCTACGCGGCCGCGTCGGCCGGGGCGAGATTGCCGCGGTCTGGCCGGCCCCCGCCTGGCAGGAGCCGCCCCTGGCTGCCGAACCACAAGCGGCGCCGCCCGTCCCGGCCGCGCGACCGAGCCCACGACCGGCACCACGGCCGGCCGACATGCCGGTGCTGGCGCTGCTGGCCGATGGCGCGGCGCTGCCCGCCTTCGATGGCGGCACCACCTGGCGCTTCACCATCCCCAAGGGCGCGGCCGAGCTGCGCCTAGTCTCCCCGGTCGGCCTGCCCGCCTCCGGCGACGATGGCCGGAAATTCGGCGTCGCCGTCCGCGCGCTGGTGCTGGACAGCATTCCGCTGGCGCTGGACGGCCCGGTGGCGGGAGAGGGCTTCTACGGCGTCGAGGGTGATCCCAGGACACCCGGCGCGGCATGGCGCTGGACCAACGGCAACGCGCATCTGGTGCTGCCCCCTGCCCGCCGCCCCAGGCGGCTGGAGATCGGCATCACCGATTGGCATACCCTGCTGAAGCGGCTCTGAAAGCCCAGCAGGCAACAAAAAACCCCGCAACCTCTCGGCTGCGGGGTTTTTGCTGGCCTGGGCGGGCTTAGAGCGTGATCGTCTGAAGACGATCACGCTCTAGCCATATTTTATCGAGCAATTTTA
>CAIRTN010000245.1 GCA_903881515.1 uncultured Rhodospirillales bacterium
GTGTCGGTATGCCCTTCGATACGGAAATGGTTGCTTTTCATATCCTTCAGCACTTCACCAAGGGCATCAACCTGGCGAATCGCTTGCGGCGTCAGCTCGTCTGAACCGCTGGCGAACAATACCTCCAGGTCAATCGCAGGCGCACTACGCTGTGCGGCAGGCGCCGCTGCCGCAGCGGGGTGGGCAGATGAAGCCGCAGCCCCCGGCGAGGTAGCGGCCGGCCGAATTCCACGCCCAGGGGCCACAACACCCTCCTCAAGCTCCTTGCGGATCTGCGCTGGCGTTTTGAAATTGTCGGCAAACGCTGCGGAAACAGGCGCGAGCAAGCTGGCGGCGAAGCCTGCTACAACAATACGGCGATGAATTTTGGAATTGAGCATGGGAAGCCTCCCGACTGGTAACTACTCACTCATGTTTAACACGCACTTACCCGCGGTGCGACTCGTTTATCGTGCAGTCTCCCCCGCTTAAGCCGGGATCACGCAGATGTGCATACATCTGTCCACACGCAGAAGCCCTGTCAAACCAGCTTCTGCACACGGTAATCCCCTGCTAGCGTCGCCGCTGTCACGCATTGGGAGCCGAAAAATGCGCATTTCTCGCCGGGCCATCCTGGCCGCCGGACTCGCCACCCCGTTCGTGGGCGCCACCGCCCGTGCCGCTCGTCAACCCGGCGTGCTCACCTTCGGCCTGTCCAGCTATCCGCCCAGCCTCGCACCATGGAACAATACCGGCACTGCCGCGGTCACAGTGAAGCTGCAACTCTATCGCGGCCTGACTTCGTACGGCCCGGATGGCGCGCTGCGCGGTGAACTCGCCGCCAGTTGGGCGCGTGAGGGCGAAGCCGGCTGGCGCTTCACGCTGCGGGATGCCGAGTTCCAGAACGGCGCCAAAGTCACGGCCGCCGACGTGAAATGGACGCTTGAGCAAGTTGCCGGCGAGAAATCGACCGCCTACCTGAAAACCGAATTCCAGAACGTTGCCCGCATCGACACCCCGGACGCCCGTACCGTCGTCGTCGTCATGAAGCAGCCGAATGTGATGCTACCCGAGCTGCTAGCCAGCCCGCATATGCCCATCATCGCCAAGGGCACGATGGAAGCCGGCATGACCCCGGTCGGCGCCGGCCCCTATACGTTGAAGGCACAGGAGCGCGGCGTCTCGCTCGACCTCGAGGCCTATCCGAAATACTACAAGCCCGGCCTGCCAAAGATAAAGACACTGCGCTTCGTCGCCTACGCCGACGAGAACCTGCGCGTCGCAGCACTGCAGGCCGGCGACATCGACTTGATCGAATACGTGCCCTGGCAATCGATGGCCGCGATCGAAGCCGATCCCAAGCTGAAGCTCGACGCCGTCAATGGTCCGTTTATGGCGCTGAGCTTCAATGGGGCCCAGGGACCGTTCAAGGACAAGCGCCTGCGCCAAGCCGTCGCTTACGCCATCAAACGCGACGAGATCGTCAACGCCGCCTTCTTTGGCCGCGGCAACCCACTGGAAGGCTTGCCGGTACTGCCAGGTGGCCCGTTCTACGACGCCAAGCGGGCGAAGCACTGGAGCTACGACCCCGACCGCGCCAAGGCCTTGCTGAAGGAGGCCGGCATGGCCGGCGGTTTCAGCACCACGCTGCTGTCGACCGCGCAGTACGGCATGCATAAATCCACTGCCGAAGTGGTGCAGCAGAACCTCGCCGCCATCGGCATTCAGGTGCAGCTGAACCTGCCGGATTGGGCAACCCGGGTGAATCTGGGCAATCGCGGCCAGTACGAGTTCTGCGTCCAGGGCACGACCGCCGATAACGGCGATTTCGACGGGCTGTCCTCCTTGCTCGATGGTGAATTGCCACCGAACAATGCCCGCAGTGTCGGCATCCCGACGCCCGAGATCCATCGCCTATTCGCCCAAGGCCGTGCCGAGTTCGATCAGGCCAAGCGTCAGGCGATCTACGCCAGGCTTTCGGATCTCGCGCTCGACGAAGGCATAATGGTCGGCTTGGCCTGGCGCGCGCAGGGCTATGCGATGACGAAAGATGTCAAAGGCTTCGCCAATCTTGCTGGCGCATTGAACTTCTTCTCTGGCACCTCGCTGGAAGACACCTATTACGGCTGAGCCTCGCCCATCTCGGTTCGGAACAACACAAGCTGCGGGTGGTTGATCGAGCGCAGATACTCGATCGGCCGCCCGGCAGTGTCAGCACTCACCAGCCTCAGCACCAGCGCAGCGTCGCCGGGTGCCAACTGCAGCAGTTTCGCCTCCTGCTCGTTGCAATGCACCACGCCGATCTCGCGTTCTCCGCTGAACACGCTGATCCCGTAGCGTTCGCGCAGCAGCGCATTAAGCGACCTGCCGGAGGTCAGGTCTTCGGCTGCGAGCCCCGGCACACGCACCGCCGGAATATGGCTGGTCTCGATACAGAACGGCGTGGTGTCGACCATCCACAGCCGCCGGAAAATCATCAGATCCGCGCCTTCGTCGATACGCAGCCTCGCTGCCACACTGGCGCTGGCGCGCCCGGCCTCAAAATAGAGCAGCCGGCTGGCTGGCGTGCCGCCGCTGATCTGCACCAGCCGCGATATCCCCAGCGAGGTGCGTGGGTTCAGCGGCCGCGTCACCTTCGGTGGCGGCAATCGCGTGCCGCTGGTGCTATTGCGTTCCAGCAAACCGGCCGCCACCAACCGGTCGATCGCCTTGCGCACGGTCATCCGGTTGGCGCCCAGCTTGTCTGCCAGCACGCGTTCGGAGGGGATGTTATCGCCCGGCGCATAGTCCGGCCCCTCGATGAGTTCCTGGACATAACGCTGAATGGCAAGGTAGCGCGGCTCGGTGCGGAGCACTTTCAAAGGCATTATTGCCCTATACAAGTGCGCTCCGTGCGATGCCAGTTTCTCCGCTTGGCGGCCAGATCCAAATTGGTATATACCAGTTTGGACACATCGAGGCTGGCATGACCGACGCGATCGACGAGAACGCTTTGCTGCGCGGCTTCGATGGTGCCTTGGCCAGCCTCGCCCCCGCCGCGTCCCTGGGGCGCAGCCTCGCGCCACAGATCGACCGCATCGTCTTCGTCGCCCATGGCTCCGCCAACCGTGCGATGCTCGGGATGCAGTATTGGATCGAGCGTGAGAGCCCCTCGCTGGAGGTTCGCCGCTACTTTCCATCAGAGTTGATGGCGCAGAACCCGCGGAGATTGGATGCGCGCACTCTGGTGCTGATCGCGTCGAAATCTGGCACCACGCAGGAAACCGTCGCCGCAGCCGAGTGGCTGCGCGACAAACCCTGCCACACCGTCGTCTTCACCCAGCGTGCGGACAAGCCGCTCGCAAGCCTGGCGCAGCACCTGTTCACTGTCGGCGAGACCGCAGAATCCTTCATCGCCCTGTTCATGGCAATGCAGAGCCTGGTCGGCGGCGTGATGCAGGTGAAGGATGGCTGGCCCCTCGCCGATGCGCTCTTCTCCTCGCTGCACTCCCTGCCGACGGCCGTGGTTGACACGGCAATGGCCAGTGACGCCCGAGGCATCACCGACGCCGGGGCACTGCAGCACGAGACCGTGCTCTACGAGGTCGCGGCCGGGCCGGTATACACCACAGCCTATGTCTGGGGTGTCTGCATCGTGATGGAGATGCTGCGCCTGCACTCCACCGCGCTCGAGGCCGCCGAGTTCTTCCACGGCCCGTTCGAGGTCGTGGATGACACCACCCCGCTGGTTTTACTGCTCGGCGAAGACCCGAGCCGCCCGCTGATGGAACGCACTCTGCAATTCTGCCAGCAGCACGCACGCAAGCTGTTCGTGTATGACAGCCGTGACTATGCCATGCCCGGAATTGCCCCCGAGATCCGCGCAATCGTCGCCCCCTATATCCTGCAGACCGCGCTGAAGCGCATTACGGCGCGACTATCTGTTCTACTGGGCAGACCGCTCACAGAGCGCCGCTTCATGGGAAAGATCAAATATTGATCAGCCTCCTGGGCCTCGGCGACAACACGGTCGACACCTATGTCGATGCCGGGCTGCAGTTCCCCGGCGGCAACACGGTAAATGTCGCGGTGTTTGCCGCCCGCCTCGGCGCCCACGCCGGCTATCTCGGCTGCTTCGGTAACGACGCTCTCGGCGCGCAGATCGAGGCCGCTTTGTGCGCCGAAGGTGTCGATACAAAACGCTGCCGCCATATCGATGGGGCCAACGCCCGCGCCCGCATCGGGCACCGCAACGGTGATCGCGTGTTCCTCGGCGCCGCCCCCGGTGTTCGTGGCGCCTATCATTTCACGCCGCAGGACTTTGCCGCGCTTGCCGACTGGGACCACGTCCACACCTCCATCAACAGCGATCTCGACGCCGACCTACCGGCATTGCACGATGCGGCCCGCGCGCTGTCCTATGATTTTTCCGAAAAATGGACCCTTGAACGGCTGGAACAGATCACGCCCCTGCTGAATGCAGCTTTCCTGTCTTGTCCGGCACTGTCTGACACCGACGCAGAAGTGCTGCTGCGTCGCAGTTCGGCACGACTGACCATAGCCACCCGCGGCGCAGCCGGCGCGATCGCGCTGCAGGATGGGATTGTGATGCGACAGCCCGTGGTACCCACCAAGGTCGTCGACACGCTCGGCGCCGGTGACGGCTTCATCGCCGGCACGTTGACCGCCCTGCTCACCGGCGCGCCGCTTCCTGCAGCGATGGAACACGGCGCCACTTTCGCTGCCACGGTCTGCACCTGGCAGGGCGCGTTTGGCCACCCCTCCCCCATCACCTAGAGGACGTTTCCGATGGCTTGGCGTATCGGCGTGGATTCCGGCGGCACCTTTACCGATGTCTGCCTGTTCGAAGAGGCAACCGGCAGGGTCGAGGTCTGGAAGGTGCCCTCCACCCCCGCCGATCCCTCCAGCGGTATCGCCCAGGGCATCGCCGAGGGCATCGCCCGCGTCGGCGCCAGACCTGAGGACGTCAGCTATTTCGGCCACGGCACCACGGTTGCCACCAACGCCTTGATCCAGCATCGCGGCGTGAAAACCGGGCTGGTCACCACCGAGGGCTTCCGCGACCTGCTGGAAATCGGCCGGCAGAAGCGCCCGGAACTCTACGACCTCCAGGCCGACAAACCCGACCTGCTGGTCTCCCGCGACCTGCGCCTGGAAGTACCTGAACGGCTGCGTCACGATGGCAGCGTCGAAATCCCGCTCGATGAAGCCGCCGTGCGCCGTGCAGCACAGAAGCTGAAAAAGGCCGGCGTGAAGGCCGTGGCCCTCAGCTTCCTCTACGGCTTCGTCCGCTCCGACCACGAACAAGCCGCGATGCGCATCCTCGCCGAGGAATTGCCCGGCGTTTTCATCTCCACCGGCCATATCGTCGCCCCGGAGTTCCGCGAATACGAGCGGCTCTCCACCGCTGTGGTGAACGCCTATCTCGGCCCGGTGATGAGCAACTACATCGAACGGCTGGCCAACCGCCTGGCCGATCTCGGCATCACCGTTACGCCGCACCTCACCCAATCCAACGGCGGCGTCATCGGCTTCGCCACTGCCGCCCGGCTGCCGGTGCGCACCGTGCTTTCCGGCCCGTCCACCGGCGTGGTCGGCGCCGAAGTGGTCGGCCGGCTCGCCGGCATTCCCGACCTGATTACCTTCGACATGGGCGGCACCTCGTCGGATGTCGCGCTGCTCACCGGCGGCACCTGCCGCCTAGCCAGCGAGGCCGTGGTGCATGGCTACCCGATCAAGGCCCCGATGCTCGACATCCATACCGTCGGCGCCGGCGGCGGCTCGATCGCCTATGTCGACAGCGGCAGCCTGCTGAAAGTCGGCCCGCGCAGCGCCGGTGCCGATCCCGGGCCGGTCTGCTACGACCGTGGCAATACCGAGCCGACGGTGACCGACGCCAATGTCGTGCTGCAAACCCTCAACCCGGTGAGCCTGCTCGGCGGACGCATGCAGGTCCGCCAGGACCTCGCCCGCGCCGCCATCGGCAAGCTCGCCGAGCGCCTCGGCATGGACCTGTTGGCCACGGCTCAGGGCATCATCTCGGTGGTCACCGCCAACATGGTCAAGGCCATCCGCGTCATCAGCGTGCAGCGCGGCTACGACCCGCGCGACTACACGCTGATCGCCTTCGGCGGCGCCGGCCCGCTGCATGCTGCACGCCTTGCTCGCGAGCTCGACATCGCCCGCGTCCTGGTGCCGCGCAACCCCGGCATCCTGTGTGCCACCGGCTTGCTGCTGACCGATCTCCGCGCCGATTTTGCCGCGACCAACCTGCAAACCCTTGAACCCGCCGCACGCGACACCATCGCCGCCGAGTTCGTCGGGCTGCAGGCGCGCGCCGAGGACTGGTTCGCCGAAGAGCATATCGACCCCGCCGCCCGCCGCGTCACCCGCACGGTGGACATGCGCTACACCGGGCAGAATTACGAACTGCCGATCACCCTGCCGGAGGGGGAGATCACCCAAGCCACGCTCGATGCTCTCGCTGCCGGCTTTACCGTCGCGCATCAGCGTATGTACGGCTTCGCCGCCGAAGGCGAGACGGTGCAGCTGGTCACCTTCCGTGTCGAGGCAGCCGGCGTGGTGCCGAAAGCCGGTTTTTCGCCGCAACCCGATGCTGGCCCCGATGCCTCGGCCGCCGTGATCGGCAGCCGCGACGTCTGGCTGCCGGAGGCCGGCGGCTTTACCCCCTGCACCGTCCACGACCGCCAGAAACTGCGCGCCGGCAACCGCATCGCCGGCCCGGCCATCGTCGAACAGATGGACGCGACAACCGTCGTGCTTCCTGGCACCATCGCCCGCGTGGAGCCCTACATGAACCTGATCTTGGAGACCGCGTGATGAGCGCGATCGATCCGATCACCGTCGAGGTCATCGGCAGCGCCTTCGCCTCCATCGCCGAGGAAATGGGCGAGGCCCTGGTCCGCGCCTCCTACTCCACCAACATCAAGGAACGCCGGGACTGCTCGACGGCCTTGTTCGATACCGAGGGCAATACGCTCTGCCAGGCCGAACACATCCCGATGCACCTCGGCAGCTTCATCGGCATCCTGCCGCATGTGCTCAAGCGGCATCCCATCTCGCAGATGCAGCCTGGCGACGTGTTCGTCGGCAACGACGCCTATGAGGGCGGCGGCACCCATCTGCCAGACCTCGTGCTGGCCGAGCCGATCTTCCATGACCGCATCATCGTCGGCTGGGCGGTCAACACCGCGCACCATGCCGACTTCGCCGACCGTGGCCACGCCCATATCTACCAGGAAGGCCTGCGCATCCCGCCGATCCGGCTGTATCGCGCCGGCGTGCTGCAGTCCGACGTGCAGGAACTGATCCTGCTGAACTGTCAGGTGCCGCATGAGCGCCTGTCCGACCTGCGGGCACAGATGGCAGCCAACCGCATGGGCGTCACCCGGATGCAGGCGTTGTGCTCGAAATACGGCGCCGCCACCGTGCTTGCCGCCGGCCGCGCCTTGCAGGACTACGCCGAGCGCAAGATGCGCGCCGGCATCGTCACGATACCCGATGGCACCTACAGCTTCACCGACCGCTTCGATAATCCCGAGATGGACCGGGACCTTGAATTCACCTGCACCATCACGGTTGAGGGCGAGGAAATGCGGCTGCATTTCGACAGCCCGAAGCAGGTCCGCGCTGGACTCAACATGGTTTACACCGCCTTGCTGTCCACCGTGTACTATGCGGTGAAAACGGTGGTCGACCCGTCGATCCTGCCGAATTCAGGCCTCGCCCGGCCGCTGACGGTGACCGCGCCGGAGGGAACGGTGCTCAACTGCGTCCACCCCGCCGCGGTCAACGGCCGCGTCGCAACCTGTCAGCGCGTGGTGGATCTGATCCACGGCGCCCTTGCCCAGGCCGTGCCAAATCGGGTGATCGCAGCCTGCAACGGCTCCTGTGCCTCGGCCACTTTCATCGGCGAGCACCCGACTGACGGCCGGCTCTGGGTCTATCTGGAGACCATCGGCGGCGGCTCCGGCGCCCGCGCCCACAAGGACGGGCTGGATGGCGTGCACGTGCACATGACCAACACCTCGAACCTGCCGGTTGAAGCGTTGGAACTCGAATACCCGCTCACGCTGCTGCGCTACGAACTGGTGGATGGTTCCGGCGGCGCCGGGCGGCAGCGCGGCGGCATGGGCCTGCGCCGGGTCTACCGCGCCGAGGCCGCCTGCCGGCTGCGGGTCGACGGCTCCCGGCTGCGCTCGGCCCCCTGGGGGCTGGCCGGCGGACTGCCGGGCGGTGGCGGCAGCTTCATCTTCAGCCCGGGCACCACGCCGTTCGATCACGGCTCGGGTGCGCTGGAGGCCGGACAGATCGTCGAGATCATCACCCCCGGCGCCGGCGGCTACGGGCCGCCATCCGAGCGACCTGCCGATGCCGTGGCACGCGACATCGCAGAAGGCCGCATCACCGCGGCGGATGCCGCCAGCATCTACCCCGAAGCGGCCTGACGTATGGCTTGGCTGGCCCGCCGCTTCGGGATCTCGTTCGTCCTGATCTGGGTCGTGGCCAGCATCGTCTTCCTGGCCATCCGCTTCGTCCCCGGCGATCCGGCTGAATTGCTGCTGTCGCAAGGCGGCGCCGCGCCCGACCCGGGCGCGGTCGCCGAACTGCGCGAGCAACTCGGCCTCGACCGTCCGGTGTGGTCGCAATATCTCGGCGATCTCTGGCGGCTCGCGCATTTCGATCTCGGCCGCTCGATGCAGGATGACAGTCCGGTGGTCGAGGCAATTTCCCGCCGCCTGCCGCGTACACTGGAACTGATTGCCGCCGCAGCGTTGATGGCTGTGCTGATCGGCATTCCCGCCGGCACCGCCGCCGCACTCCGGCGCGGCCGCCTGTTCGATCGGCTGGCGTCCGCCATCGCCGCCCTCGCCTTGGCGGTGCCGATCTTCGTCGTCGGCACCCTGATGGTGATGCTGTTCGCCCAGACGCTGCGCTGGGTCCCTGCCGGTGGCTATGTCGCCCTCGCCCGCGATCCTGCGCAGCATCTGCTGTTGCTCGCAATGCCCGCCGTCACCATCGGGCTCGGCCTTGCCGCCGTGGTGTTCCGCATGACCCGCGCCGCGGTGCTCGACGTCATGCTGCGCGATTACATCCGCACCGCGCACGCCAAAGGTGTCGCCCCGTCCCGCGTGCTGCGCCATCACGTCGTGCGCAACGCGCTGATGCCGGTGGTGACGGTCTTGGCCTTGCACATGGGCACCCTGCTCGGCGGCACCGTGCTGGTGGAATACGTGTTCAACTGGCCTGGCCTGTCAGGCCTGCTGGTCTCCGCGGTCAATGCGCGGGACTATCCAGAGGTCGTCGGCATCGTGCTGGTGATCTCCATCCTGTTCGTCGGGCTGAACCTGCTGGTCGACATCATCTATGGCCTGATCGATCCGCGGGTGCGCCGGTGAACCGCGCGCCGATCTATGGCGTTGCCATCATCGCCGCCCTGGCGCTCGCAGTGCCGCTGCTGCCGCTGCCCGCGCCGGTCAGCATGGACGTCGCGCATCGTCTCGCCGGCCCCTCGGCACAGCACTGGCTGGGGCAGGACGAGTTCGGCCGCGACGTACTGTCCCGCCTGCTCTGGGGGGCGAGGGTTTCGCTCAGCGTCGCACTATTTTCCGCTGCCATCGCCTGCATCGTCGGCACCGCCTTCGGCGTGCTCGGCGGCTTCCTGCGCGGCATCGTCGAAATCCTGACCCTGCGCGCGGTCGACGTGCTGCTCTGCTTCCCGCCGCTGCTACTGGCGTTGCTGGTGGTCACCCTCGCCGGCCCCGGCGCGACCACGCTCGTCCCCGTGCTCGCCCTGGTCTACCTGCCCGGTTTCACCCGCGTCGCCTATGCCGGCGTGCTGACAGCACGGTCGCAGGATTATGTCGAGGCGATGCGTGTGCTTGGCGCCGGCCGGCTGCGCATCATGCTTCGCACCATCCTGCCCAATATTGGCGGCCCGGTTCTGGTGCAGATAAGCCTGTCCACCGCCTCCGCCGTGGTGCTGGAATCCGGCCTGTCCTTCCTCGGCCTCGGCGTCGTGCCCCCCGCTCCGTCCTGGGGACTGATGATCGGCGCCGCGCGGGCCACAATGGTGCAGGCGCCGCTGCTGCTGCTGTGGCCCTGCCTGGCGCTGACCGTCACCATTCTGGCGATGAACGCGCTGTGCGACGCGCTGCGCGACGCGGTGGACCCACACCCAGCCTGGAAACCACGGCTGCGCCGCACGGTCGACGCCCTTGCCCCCGGGCTGTTGCCTGCACCCGCCGGCGTACTCGATGTGCGTGACCTCACCGTTGCCATCGACACTCCGCTCGGCACCATCCATCCGGTCAGAAACATCTCTCTTTACGTCGAGGCCGGCGAAACTCTCGCCTTGGTCGGCGAGTCCGGCTCCGGTAAGTCGATGACCAGCCTGGCCATCTCCGGCCTGCTGCCCCAGGCCGCCCGCATCAGTTCCGGCACCATCCGGCTCTCCGGCACCGACCTGCTGCGTCTGCTCGAACCCGCCTTGCGCGCCATCCGTGGCGCCGCCGCGGCGATGATCTTTCAAGACCCGTCCAGCAGCTTAAATCCGGTGCATCGCATCGGCGCGCAGATCGCCGAAGCCATTCGAGCCCATCGTCCGAACGCCGATGCAGCCGCCGAGACACTTTCCCTGCTGCGCCGCGTCGGCATACCTGACCCTGAGCGCCGCGCCCGCGCCTATCCGCATGAACTCTCCGGCGGCATGCGCCAGCGGGTGATGATCGCTATTGCCATCGCCAACGCCCCGTCCCTGCTAATCGCCGACGAACCCACCACCGCACTCGATGTCACCATTCAGGCGCAGATCCTGACCCTGCTCGCCGACCTTCAGCGCGAGCGCGGCATCGCCCTGTTGTTCATCACTCACTCCCTGCCCGTGGTAGCCGAGATCGCCGATCGGGTCGCAGTGATGTATGCCGGCGAGATCGTCGAGACCGGACGCACCGCGGACGTTTTTGGCGCCCCGAAACACCCCTACACCGCCGCCCTGCTGAAAAGCGCCCCCGACGAGGACGGCCCGCCCCCCGAGGGCATTCCCGGCATCGTCCCCGCGCCGCACGCTCTGCCGCCCGGATGCACTTTCGCGCCCCGCTGTACCCATCGCACGCCAGACTGCGACATCGCCCGGCCACCGCTCGCCGATGTCGAGCCTGGTTGGCAAACCCGCTGCGTCCGGTGGCGCACAGTATGAGCCTGCTCGTCGTCGAAAACCTGACCAAGCACTTCGAACAGCCCGGCCTGTTCCGCCGCGGTACCGCTGTGCAGGCAGTGACCGACGTTTTCCTTCACCATCGCCCCCGGCGAAACTCTTGGCTTGGTCGGCGAATCCGGCTCCGGCAAAAGTACCATCGGCCGCCTCGCTCTCGGCCTGCTGCCCGCCACCGCCGGCCGCATCAGCTTCGCCGGCACCGAACTTGCCACCGCCGCGCCCGAGGCCCTCCGTACCCTGCGCCGGCGCATGCAACTGGTGTTTCAGGACCCCTACGGCAGCCTCGACCCCCGCCGCACCGTCGGCGCGCAGATCGCCGACGCGCTCTCGATCCACGCCCTGTTGCCGAAAGCCGCGCACGCCGCCCGCGTCGGCGAACTCCTGGCCCAAGTCGGCCTCGCCCCCGAGCACGCCGGCCGCTACCCGCACGCTTTCTCCGGCGGCCAGCGCCAGCGCATCGGCATCGCCCGCGCTTTGGCTACCGGGCCAGATTTGTTGGTCGCCGACGAGCCGGTCTCAGCGCTCGACGTCTCGGTGCAAGCCCAAGTCATGGCCCTGCTGGCAGACCTCCGCGCCCGGCTCGGGCTGGCTATGCTGTTCATCAGCCACGACCTGCCGGTGGTGCGTCACCTCTGCGACCGCGTCATCGTGCTGTATCTCGGCCGCGTCATGGAGGAAGGCCCCACCGCGGAGGTCTTCGCCCGCCCGCAGCACCCTTACACCCAGGCGCTGCTATCGGCCGCCCCCAGTCTGCACGCGGCCCAGCGCCGCACCCGCATCCTGCTGCAAGGCGACCCGCCCAGCCCGGCCGCACCGCCCAGCGGCTGCGTCTTCCGCACCCGCTGTCCGCAAGCCGTCCCGGCCTGCGCCACCTCCATCCCGCCGCTGCTAGGCACCACCCATCGGGTGGCCTGCATCAATCAGGCCTGATCAGCGCAGCCCGCCATTCACCGGCAACAACTGCTTGGTGATCCCCCGCGCCGCGTCGGAGGCCAGGAACAACACCACCTCCGCCACATCCGCCTCCGTCACCGGATCGGGCGTGCATTGCCGCGCCAGCCCGGCCTCGATCACGCTCTCATCGGGATACCACAGCCGCCGTTGCCGCTCGGTGGTGATCATCCCCGGCGCCACCGCATTCACCCGGACGCGATGCTTGCCATAGTCGCGCGCCAGCGAATTGGTCAGCCCGACGATCGCCGCCTTGGCCGCGCTATACGCCTCCATATCCGCGCCACCGCCCATCCACACGCCCGAACTCATATTGACGATCGCTCCGCCACCCAGCACCCGCATCCCCGGCAACACGGCCTGACAAGCAAAGAACACGTGGCGGAAATTCACCGCCATCATCCAGTCGAAGCTCTCCGCCGAGACCTCCTCGAATGCCTGGCGCTGATCGTTGGCCGCGTTGTTGACCAGCACCGACGCAGGCCCCAGCCGCTCCTGCGCCGCTGCCAGCGCGGCCTTCAGCGCATCGACTTCCGTCAGGTCGCAGCGCAGGAACAGCGCCCCGGTTTCCGCCGCCAGTGCCGCTCCCGCATCCTCCTGCACATCAAGAAAGGCGACGCGAGTGCCTTGGGCCGCAAACCCGCGCACGATTGCGGCCCCGATGCCCGAAGCACCGCCGGTCACGATCGCGGTGCGCCCCGATAACCCGGAATACGTCGTCATCAACCGATCAAAGTCTCCGTCTTCGGGTCGAACAGGCAGGCCCGGCGCATATCCAGCGAGAACCGCCCACGTTCACCCGGCCTCAACCGGACATCAGGTGACAGTCGGCCCAGCACGCGCTCGCCACCCAGAACCAGCAGCACAACTGTCTCAGCCCCGGTCGGTTCCGTCATCACCACGGGTGCTTCCACCATCAACGGCTCAACATCCTCACCGAACCGCCGCCGTTCCTCGGCGATGCATTCTGGCCGCAGCCCCAGGATCACCTCGCGCCCTGCAAATCCCGCCATCTCCGGCGGCAGCGGCAACACAACCTGCTCGTCCCCCGTCCCCACCACGGCGTTCACCCCGCTGCCCGCCGCGACCAGACGCGCCGGCAGTGTATTCATCGGCGGCGCCCCCATGAAGCGCGCCACGAACAGATTGGCTGGCCGGTTGTACACCGTCTCCGGATCGGCGAATTGCTGCACCAGACCGTGATGCATCACCGCAATCCGGGTCGCCATCGTCATCGCCTCGATCTGATCATGCGTCACATAGACCATCGTCGAGTGGATCCGTTGGTGCAGTTGCTTGATCTCCATCCGCATCTCGACGCGCAGCTTGGCATCGAGGTTGGATAGCGGCTCATCGAACAGGAACAGCTTGGGGTCGCGCACCAGCGCCCGGCCCATCGCCACCCGTTGCCGTTGCCCGCCGGACAGTTGCCCCGGCTTGCGGTTCAGCAACGGCTCGATCTGCAACAGGTGCGACACCCGCGCCACCGCCGCATCCCGCTCCGCCCGCGGCACGTTGCGGCACTCCATGCCGAAGGTGATGTTCTGCCGCACCGTCATCGACGGATACAGCGCGTAGGACTGGAACACCATCGCGATGTCGCGATCCCGCGGCGGCACGTCGTTCACCGCGCGGCCATCGATCTCCACCGAACCGGAGGTCTGCTTCTCCAGCCCGGCGATGATATTCAGCAGCGTCGACTTGCCGCAGCCAGACGGCCCGACCAGCACGGTAAACTCGCCGCTGCCGATCTCCAGGTTGATGCCTTGCAGCACATCGACGGGACCGAACCGCTTGTTGACGTCGCGGATGACCAGGGCTGCCAAACTCTGCGCTCCTACTTGACCGCGCCGGCGGTGAGGCCGCGCACGAAATACCGCCCGCCGAACACGTAGACGAGCAAGGTGGGCAATGCCGCGACCATCACCGCAGCGCTTTGCACGCCGTGCTGCGGCGCGTCGGCAATCGCCGCGCTCAATGCAATCAACGCCGCGGTGATCGGCTGCTGAGTGCCGGTGGTCAGCGTGACGCCGTAAAGGAACTCGTTCCAGATCCCAGTAAACTGCCAGATCACCGTCACGATCAGGATCGGCGGCGACAGCGGCAGCACGATGCGCCAGAAAATGCGGAAGAACCCCGCCCCATCGATCCGCGCCGCCTTCATCAACTCCTGCGGGATCGACAGATAGTAGTTACGGCAGAACAGTGTGGTGAAGCTCATCCCCTGGATGGTGTGAATCATGACCAGGCCCGCCAACGTGTTCGACAGCCCGACATCGCGCAGCACAATCGTCCACGGGATCAGCCGCATCTGCTCGGGCAGAAACACCCCCAGCGTCACCAGCCCGAAGATCCAGCCATCGCCGCGAAACCGCCACAGCGAGATCGCATAGCCCGCCACCGCGCCAAGCAGCGTCGACAGCACCGTCGCCGGCAGGGTGATGATCATCGAGTTCAGCATGAAGGGCTGGATGCCGGTGCAGGTCTGCGCGATGCAGAAACTGCCCCAGGCCTCGGCATAGTTGCCAAAGGCCCAGGTCTTCGGCCAGCCGATCATCGATGTCTGCGCGATCTCCTGCGCCGAACGCAGCGAGTTCAGCACCACCACCACCAGCGGCACCAGATACGCCGCCGCCAGCAGCACAACCACGATGTAGACCAGCCCGCGTGTCCAGGTGAACGGAACCTCACGCATTGGCCGCACGCCTGCGCTGCACGTATTTCCACGCGGCATACGGCAACAGCACGCCCAGCAGGGTCAGCAGCATCAACACCGCCGCCGCCGAGCCACGGCCGATCTGCCCGCGCTGGAACATGAAGTCATACACCACCAACGCCGGCAGCTGCGTCGCCAGGCCCGGCCCGCCGCCGGTCAGCGCGCGCACCAGGTCAAACGTCTTGATCGCGAATTGCAGCAGGATCACCAGCACCGAAATCACGATCGGCCAAAGCGCCGGCAAAATCACCCGCAGATAGATCCGCGCCGGCCCCGCCCCATCGATCTGCGCCGCCTTGATCAGGTCGCCCTCCACCGAGCGCAATCCCGCCAGCAACAGCGCCATCGCGAAGCCGGAGGCCTGCCAGATCGCGGCCAAAACAATGGTCCAGATCGCCATGTCGCGATCGATCAGCCAGTCAAAGCGGAACGTCGTCCAACCCAAATCGTTCATCAGCTTCTGAATGCCAATGCCGGGGTTCAGCAGCCAGCTCCACACCGTGCCGGTCACCACAAAAGAGACCGCCATGGGATACAGAAAGATCGAGCGCAGGACATTCTCGCCGCGGATCCGCTGATCGAGCAGGATCGCCAGGATCAGCCCTACCAGCGTCGTCAGCACCACAAAGCCCGCGCCGAACAGCAACAGATTGTCGAACGCAATCTTCCAGTTCCGCGTTGCCAGCACCGAGGTGTAGTTGCGCAAGCCCACCCAGCCCGACGCCGGCATCAGCGTCGACGGCGTGAACGACATCCATGTCGTCCACGCCGTGAACACCACGACATGCCCGGCCGATAGCAGCAACGGCACCCAGATCACCAGCACCTCGGGAAGACGCCGCAAAGCCGCCCTCCCTGGCACCGATCGGCGTTCGCTCAACGCGCGCTTTCCACCGCCTCGGCCAGCCGGTCCACGCCCTGCGCCGGGGTGATCGTCTTGTTCTTCACGTATTCGGTGATCACGTCGATCATCGCCGCCGTCATACCGTTCTCCTGCGCCATGTTGTGCGCCAGGCTCAGCACCGCACCGCCGCCGGCGACCGCCTCCTTCAGCGTGCGCGCCGTCAGCCGCTGTCCGTCCGACCAGCCGGGGGCGCTCAGATCGACGTCGGTGCGCACCGGAATCGAGCCGGTGATCTGCGAGTACATGGTCTGGATCGCGGGATCCATCACCAGCTCCGCCATCAGCTTTTGCCCGGCAATCAGATCCGGCTCCTTGCGCTGCCAGAAGATGAAGGCATCGGCATTCAGCAGGAACGCCGGCTTGCCGGTATCGCTCGGCCCCGCCGCGATGACGAAATCCTCCAGCTTGAAGCCGGCATTGATCAGCACGCCCTGCGCCCAGCCGCCCTGGATCATCATGCCCATCTCGCCAGAGATGAAGCGCGGCAGGAAGGTGCTGAAATGCTGCGCTGCGGTGTTCGGGTCGCTCCAGTCGGCCAGCTTGCGCAACTGAACGAAGGCCGCATTGACCTCCTTGCCGCGCAGCGCCTTCTCATCGAGGTTCATGATCGCGGCGCGATACGCATCGGTGCTGATCCCGGCCAGCGAGGCCTCGAACTTCTGCCCGTCATCCGGCCGAGTGCCGCCATTGGCCAGCGGGCTAGCGATGCCTGCAGCCTTCATCTTTTCGGCCGTGGCGTTGAAATCGGCCCAGGTCACCGGGACCTTGTCGATCTTCGCCTTGTCCATCGCGCGCTTGGAGAGGAACAGCGCGTTGGTGTTGTAGACCTGCAGCGGCAACGCCGCCCAATGCCCGCCCGGCTTGTGCACCTTGGCCAGTTCCGGCGCCACAACCTTCTCATAGCCAGCCGCTGCGACGATCGCATCCAGGTTCAATGTCGGCGCGATCTTCGACCA
>CAIRTN010000246.1 GCA_903881515.1 uncultured Rhodospirillales bacterium
ATACACATATAGCGCACCTCGAGACCAAAGCCCGCCATTGCGGTTCTTGTAGCTGGTCAAGTTATCAAGATGTGTTTCCACCATCTTGCCGTCGAGGTCAGCGGGATTGCTTTCCAGCGGCGTGTAAAACGTACCGGCCATGGCGAACGTGTTGTCTTGTTCGATGTTCCGGTCGAACATGAAACCATCGAAGTTGGAATGGGCCACGTTGTCCTTGAATTCGCGCAGCGGCGTTCGGCGCGGCCAGGTTTTCTTGCTGATCTCGGTATCTTTGAACGCGCCGTTGGGATGTTCGGGCATCGACAACCAGAAGCCGGCCTGGTCGGAACCCGCCGCCACATTGCCGCGATAGGTGTTGTCCGGATTGGTGATCCAGAAGCTCGCCACCGTGTTGTCAGACGGCAGCAGGGCGTCCTTGCCGGAGAAGCTGATTTGCCTGAGGGCGCCACGCTGCTGCCCCTTCGGAAGGTCGAGCTCTCCGTTGGCGGCAAGGTTTTGGGGCACGCAGTCCTTGGTCGGACTGCACTTGGTCTGGATGGCCAGGTTGTTGAGGAACTGGTTGCCGTGCTCGATGCCGTCTTCCATGAAGAAGCAGTGACCCACGGTGTTGTAGGTCACGTTGTCCTCGACCACGAGGTCGTTGGTGCCGTGCACCGTGACGCAGCGGTTGTAGGTGTCGTGGATCGCCGAGTTCTTGATGTACTGGCCGTCGGCGTCGCCGTTCACGTGCCAGTGGATCGGATAGCGCGCCAGTGTCAGGTGCTGGCCCATGCGGTTCAGCTCGACGCCGTCGACATGCATCTGCGAGCCGGCCATGGCCATGATGTGGCCGCCGAAGTAGGTCTGGGCGGCGTCTTCCGAGGCCTGGATCTTGATGTTGCGGTTGAGCAGGCCGACTTCGCCGCGCTCGTCCA
Source organism: uncultured Rhodospirillales bacterium (assembly GCA_903881515.1). Lineage (GTDB taxonomy): Bacteria > Pseudomonadota > Alphaproteobacteria > Acetobacterales > Acetobacteraceae > CAIRTN01. The sequence continues at coordinate 915 of CAIRTN010000246.1, forward strand.
CGCCATTGGTGACCTTGCCGTAGTGCATGTACTCGAGCGGCTGGTCGAGCGTCAGCCTGTTGCCGTTGACGGCGGTGACGTTGCGCACTTCGGCCTGGCGCGGATTGAAGTCGGTCGAGGCGAGCACGATCCGGTCGCCGGCGCGCCAGTCGGCGGCGCTGAGCACGGTGATCTGGCGGCTTCCCTTCGCCGCGGTGTCGGCGAGCTTGGTCCAGCTGTGCTGGCGGTCGCCATGTAGGTCGAGCGAACCCTTCATCAGCATGATGCCGCGATCGCCCATGGTCTCGATGTTCTCGCCCTTGACCTTGTCGGTCAGGGTTATGGTCGCCTGATGAGTATAGGGCTTTTCCTGGCTGCCGATCTGCAGCGTGCCGCCCGGCAGGAAGATCCAGTCGGTCTTCAGTTCGAGGTCGCGGGTGTCGGCGAAGCTGAGCTTGCCCTTGATCGTCAGGCTGCGCAGGGCGGCCGGGGCGACGTCGAGCAGCACGTTCTTGTCGCTCTCGATGGTGACCGCGGCGTTCTCGCCCGGGACCTTGCCGTCGGGCCAGGCCGCCGGATCGGACCAGCGCACGGACTTCATCGCCACCGCAGGCGACGCCGCAGGCATGGCCATGTGCGCGTGGTCGTCCTGGGCGTAGGCCGTCGTCGCCATACCGAGCAGCGGGGCGGCGGAAAGAAGCAGGCAAAGACGGAGCAAGCGAGACCGTTTAACCATGACGTTTCCCCTCAATGAGGGTCAGAGCCCCCTCTTGTAACGCACTTAGAATGCTCTGATCGGAGTAGGACGCAAGGAGCCGGATCGCTCGTTCCGCCAAGCGGAACACCAGACAAAACGTGCCACGTCGAACCGGACCAGAAGAACAGACGCGATCCGCGCCCCGTTCAGACGTTATGGCGGCGCCCTGTGGGCATACGCACTGACGATTTGGCAACCCTGCCGCTGAAGGCGCTGATGAGTCGCAACCCCACGGTGGATTGGGAGGCGGCGAGCGACGTCATCCTGGGCTGCGCCAACCAGGCGGGCGATTTCTCGGTGAGGCTTGGCCCGGGGACGACTGTCGAGAGCCTGGCGATCCAGCGGCGCTGGCTTGGGCGGCGAGGCCGCATCGGCGTCCCAGGTTCCGGCCGCATTATCGAGTTCGCCTTTGAGTTGGGCGCCCGCGTCGCTAAGTTGGCAGGCGCAGGAGGCGACCCCGTTTGATCCGTCACGGCACCCTGAAACTCAAAGCCCAGCTCTTCCTCGGCGAGGATCTGGCGATCGGTCCTGGTAAGGCCGATCTGCTGGAGTCGATCGATCGGAACGGCTCGATCTCCGCAGGTGGCCGGGCGCTTGGCATTACCTATCGTCGCGCCTGGTTCCTGATCGACACCATGAACCGCTGTTGGCGCGAGCCCCTCGTGGTGGCTGATGCCGGAAAGGGCGCGCGGCTCTCCGACCTTGGACGCCAGGTTCTCGATCTTTACCGCGGCCTGGAGCGCGAACTGGGAGTCGTGGCCGCGGGTGATGATGTGGAGACCCTATCGGCCCTGCTTCGTCCCGGTGTCCCGCCCAATGCCCTGCCAGCGGCCGCGCCCGCCAAACGCGCGGCACGCAAGTCGGCTTAGGCTAGGCTTCGAACCGGGCGGCGACTGCGTCCAGATCCTCGCGGGTATTGACGTTGGCGAAGAGCTCCGGGGGATCGAAGCGCAAAGGCCGGGCGCCGACGCTTTCCAGCATCCGCCAGGTGGCCGGATGGGCGCCGTCGCTCAGCGCCTCACTCACGGCTGCAAGGGCCCCGACCGGCCAAATCGCACAGAGCGGTTGCCGGCCCTCCGCGGTCTCGGCAAAGGCCGCACCGGCGCCCGCCGCAGCAATAAGGCGAGGGTAAAGGTCCTCCGGCAGAAGCGGGGCGTCGCAGGGACTGACGGCGATCGCCGTTGCGCCCATGTCTCTCGCCCAGGCGAGCCCGGCCTTCACGCCCGACAGCGGACCATCCGGATCGCCCGGCGCGTCGTGCAGGACGACGAAGCCCTGTGCTCGGGCGATGGCTTCGGCCTCAGTCCCGGGGCGGGCGTTGACGGCGACCAGCCCGCAAGCGATTTGCAGCC
>CAIRTN010000247.1 GCA_903881515.1 uncultured Rhodospirillales bacterium
AGGGCATGCCGTTCGGCTTGCAGATCGTCGGTCCGCGTGGCGGCGATGCGCTGGTGCTGCGCGCGGCGGCGGCGTTGGAGGCGATGCTGGCCGGGGATGCGCGGACGGCGCGGCCGGTGCCGGATCTGGCGAAGTTGAAGGCGGCTGGCCCGATCTCGGCGATGCCGAATTTCATGGGGTGGGGCTGATATTGTTCCGATATCGGAACAATTAGGGCGCGCGTTTCCCTGAGGCTCAGGGCGGGTTTTTGTTGCAAAGCGGGTTTGAATAGGGCCGTGCGCTGGTGTTCGGGCGCCGGAGGCGATTGGCTGCGCGCCGGATAGGCTGGGGCTGTTGGCCGGGGCGGTTGCGGCGCGGTTGCGGCGATGAGGGTGTGTGCGGGGCGCGGGGAGCGCCGGGCGGATTTCGGGCGGGGGACGGCGATGCGGCGCGCTGGGGGCTTCCGGGCGATCGCGGGCGGGGGTTCGGCGGGTGCGGGCATCGGCGGCAGTTCGCCGGATTTCCAGGCGGTGAACAGGCGTTCGAGGCTGGCGAAGAGTTCGTGCAGCGCGAGCCAGATCAGGATGATTTCGGACACAGCTCCGCCGGCGTGCCGCACACGGGCGACGAGGGTTTTGAGGTGGCCAGACGCGATGAGGGCCGGGGGCATTATAGCCATGAATGTGGTTTTATATAACGATATGTTCGATGGCAAGGGGATTTTGTGTTATATTTTACTAACGTTCTTTGGGGTGGAGAGGTGGTGGGGTGCGGTAGGGCACCCCACCCTACGGTGTAGAGTGTTGAATTGATGAAGTTTTTTGGGTCCCTTTTTTACAAAAAAGGGACTGCTTGCTTACTCCAGGCTGACGCCTTGTACCCGGATCAGCCCATCCGGCACCGGCACGAAGCCTTTGAGGCCGGCGCGTTGGGCGAACAGCCAGGTGGTGTTGTAGAGGTAGAGCATCGGCCGGTCTTCGGCGAGGATGGAGACCACCTCGTTATAGGCGGCGATGCGCTTGGCGGGGTCGGTTTCGCTCCGGCCGCGTTCGAGGGCGGCGTTGAAATTGGCCGGGCAGTATTTGCCCCAGTTCTGGAAGCTGTCGCAGGCCAGATAGACCGAGAGGTTGGCATCAGGGTCGGCGCGGCCGGACCAGTTGTTGATATGCGCCATGAAGGCGCCCTTGGTCATGGCGTCGATGTTGGCGTTGGATTCGCCGACCATCACCTTGACCTCGATCCCGGCTTCGGCGGCCATCGACTGGATCACCTCGGCGACCTGCTGGTCGCGCGGGGCGTTTTGCAGTTTCAGTTCCAGCACGGGGTGGCTGATGCCGGCTTCGGCCAGCAGGGCTTTCGCCTTGGCCACGTCGCGCGCGGGGACCGGGAAGGCCTTGTTGAAATACGGGCTGGAGGGGGCCTCGGTCTGATTGGTGGGGCCGAACAGGCCGTCCATCACCACCTGGTTGATGACGTTGCGGTCGATTGCGGCGTCGAGTGCCGCGCGCAGGCGCTTGTCTTTGGCGAAGGGGTTTTCCGCGCCGGCGCCGTTGGCGATGTTGAAATACACCCCGGCATGGCCCAGCCCGGTCACCGAGCTGAATTTCAGCTTGGCATCGGCCTTGACCTTCGCAGCGTCGGTGGGGGCGAGGTCCTGGATGATGTCGAGTTGGCCGGCTTGCAGGTTGACCAGCCGGACGGTGGAGTTCGGGGTGGGGCGGATCACCACGCGGTCGAAATGCAAAGCGGCCTGGTCGCGGTAGCCGGGGAAGCGGTCGAGCACGATGCGGTCCTGCGCCACGCGCTCGGCGAATTTATAGGGGCCGGAGCAGACCGGGGCGGTGAAGAAATCCTTGCCCAGGCGCTCGGCGGCTTTCGGCGAGACCATCATGCCGGCGCGGTCGGACAGCACGGCGAGCAGCGGGGCGAAGGGCTGGGTCAGCTTGATGCGCACGGTGTGGGCGTCGACGACCTCGATGCCGGCGACGGGTTTCAGCTCGCCCTTGCGCACGGAGTCGGCGGCGCTGCGGTAGCGTTCGAGGTTCCAGGCGACGGTATCGGCGGTCATCTTCTCGCCGTCATGGAAGGTGACGTCGTCGCGCAGGGTGACGGTGAGGGCGCGGCCATCGGCCGACCACTCCCATTTGGTGGCCAGTTGCGGCGCGAAGCTCATCTGCGGCGTGAGGTCCCACAGCTTGTCGCACATCGCGGTGAACACGAAGCGGCCGCCGAAGGTGCCGCCGAGTGCGGGGTCCAGCCGGTCCGGGTCTTCCTGGGTGCCGATCCGCAGATCGGTTGCCTGTGCGGCCCCTGCGAGCAGCAGGCCGAGCATTGCCAGTTTCAGTCCACGCATCTTGGTTTCCCCTTTGATTAGCCGCCCAGAAACAGCCGCCGGACTTCGGCATCGCCGGCCATGGTTTTCGCGTCGCCGGAATGCGCGGTGCGGCCGTCGACCAGGACGACGCCGCGATCGGCGATCATCAGGGCTTCGCGCGCATTCTGTTCCACCATCGCGATCGCGGTGCCTTCGGCGTGGATTTCGCTGATGCGGATGAACAGTTCCTCGGCGGCTTTCGGCGACAGGCCGGCGGAGGGTTCGTCGAGCAGCAAAAGCCGGGGCTGCACCATCAGCGCCATCGCCATCGCCAGCACCTGTCGCTGCCCGCCCGAGAGGGTGCGAGCGGCCTGGCGGCGCTTGTCGGCGAGCATGGGGAAGCGGGCGAACAGCGCCTCGATGCGCGGTTTGGTTTGCGCGGGTTCGAGGAAGCCGCCCATTTCGAGGTTTTCCCGCACATTCATCGTGGGGAAGACGTTGGCTTCCTGTGGCACGAAGGCGATGCCGCGCTTGGCGCGCTCCTTCGGCGCCAGCGCCTCGATGGGCGCGCCGTCGAGCAGGATGCGGCCGGATTTCAGCCGCAGCAGGCCGGCGATGGATTTCAGCAGGGTGGATTTGCCGGCGCCGTTCGGGCCGATGATCGCGACCATTTCGCCGGGGGCGACGGTGAGTGCCGCGCCCTTGAGGATCTCGTCGGCGGCGCCGTAGCCGCAGACCACGGCCTCGGCGGAGAGCAGGCTCACGCCGTCCATGATTTGCTGCCCATATAGGCCTCCTGCACCGCCGCATCGGCCGCGACCGTGGCGAAGGCGCCTTCGGTCAATTTCGTGCCTTCCGCCATCACGATCACCGGGTCGCACAGCCGGGCGATGAGGTCCATGTGATGTTCGATCACCAGGAAGGTGATGCCTTCGTCGCAGAGGGTGCGCAGGTGTTCGGCAATCTCGCCGGCGAGGGTGGGGTTCACGCCGGCGATGGGCTCGTCGAGCAGGATCATCTTCGGGTCGGCCATCAGGGCGCGGCCGATTTCGAGCAGTTTTTTCTGCCCGCCGGACAGGGCGGCGGCGGGGTTGTTGGCGACCTGCAGCAGGTTGAGCCGGCGCGCGATGTCGATGGCGCGGACGCGGGCGGCTTCCTCCTGGCGCTGTCCGAGGCCGAGCACGGCGGCGAGCAGGTTTTCGCCGGGCTGCTGGGCGGCGTAGAGCATGAGGTTGTCGAGCACCGACAGGCGGGAGATGCCGCGGGCGATCTGAAACGTGCGGGTGAGGCCGATCCGGGCGATGCGGTCAGCGCCCCAGCCGGTGATGTCGGTGCCGTCGAACATCACGGTGCCGCCGTCGGGGGGGACCACGCCGGTGATGCACTGGAAGGCGGTGGTCTTGCCGGCGCCGTTCGGGCCGATCAGCGCGGTGATGGTGCCTGGGCGGACCTCGAAGGTTACGCCGCGCAGGGCTTGCACGCCGTAGAAGCTGCGGGTGAGGCCTTGGACGGAGAGGAGGGGTGGGGTCACTGGTTGGGCTGGCCTTGAGGAGAGGTTGGACCATTGTGGCACAGCGGCGGGAAGACGGAAGCGGGGTGTTTGTTTGTTCGCTTGTTCGTTCGTTCGTTCGTTCGTTCGTTCGTTCGTTCGTTCGTTCGTTCGTTCGTCAGTAAGTAAGTAAGAAGTTTGACCACAGAGACACAGAGGACACAGAGGACACGGAGGAAGGAAGGCGAGGAAGAGGAGGAAGGGGAGGAAGGGGAGGAAGCGGAGGAAGGCGAGGAAGAGGAAGAGGAAGAGGAGGAAGAGGAAGAGTAAGAAACGGAAGCGGTAGGGATTATACGGATAGGCGCTTCAGCCCGTGGCGTAGGGCGGGGGTGTTGAAGTTCATCAGCAGGCCGGTCTTGATGCGGCTCAGGCGCAGGTAGGTCAGGAGTTGCGCGTCGTGCAGGGGGGTCAGTTTTTCGACGGCTTTGACCTCCACGATCAGTTCGCCGGCGATGACGAAATCGATGCGGTAGCCGCACTCCAACTTTACGTCCTTGTAGGTGACCGGCAGGGCGACCTGACGGGCGAAGGGAAGGGCGGCGGTTTTGAGCTCATGCGCGAGGCAGGCCTCATAGGTCGACTCCAGCAGGCCGGGGCCGAGCTGGCGGTGGACCTCGATCGCCAGGCCGATCACCTGTTCGGTCAATTGAGGCGGCTGATCCGGCTCTTCTTCCACTCCTCTTCTTCCTTCCCTCCTTCCTCGCCTTTCTTTCTACCTCTGTGTCCTCTGTGTCCTCTGTGTCTCTGTGGTCATACTTCTTCCTTGCTTCCTTGCTTGCTCTGTCTAGGCGAAGGCCGAAGCATCGAAGCCGTCGGGCAGGACGCCGCGCGGCTTCGCCATATCGTAAGCGTCGCGCGCCAGATACTGCCCGCTGCCCACCGGGGCCTGGACGGTGCCGTCGCGCATGACCACTTCGCCGCGGCGGATTGTGGCGACGGGCCAGCCGGTGACTTGCAGGCCCTCGTAGGGGGTGTAGTCCATCACGTGCTGCATCATCTCATTGGCCAGCGTGACGCGCTTTGTGGGGTCCCATACCGCGAGATCGGCGTCGAAGCCGGGGGCGATGCTGCCTTTTCTTGGGTAGAGGCCGAACAGCTTGGCGGGGTTGGTGGCGGTGATGCGCACGAAGGTGTTGAGGTCGATGCGGCCGCGGGAGACGCCCTCGCTGAAGATGATCGGCAGACGCGCGGTGAGGCCGGGCACGCCGTTGGGGATGTCGCGGAACGGGGCGTCGGTGCCGTTCACGCGCTTGCCCTTGGGGCCTTCGTAGCTCCAGCCGGAATGGTCGGACGAGACGACGTCGAGCACGCCGCGGCGGACCATGTCCCACAGCGGTTCGTGGTCCGACGCGGTGCGCGGGGCGGGGGAGCACATGTATTTCGCGCCCTCGAAGCCCGGCCGGTCCATGTCGGCGGCGGTGAGGACGAAATATTGCGGGCAGGTCTCGCCCCAGACTTTCAGGCCGCGGGCCTGGGCGCGAGCGATTTCTTCCGCGACCTCGGCGCAGGAGACGTGACACACCTGGATCGGCTGGTCCACCATCTCGGCGAGCGCGATGGCGCAGTGGGTGGCTTCGCGCTCGATCATCTTCGGGCGCGACCAGGCGTGATATTTCGGCGCGGTGCGGCCGCTGGCGATCAGGGCCTCGGTGCGCCAGTTGATCGCCTCGTAGTTCTCGCAATGCACCGTGACCATCGCGCCGGCCCGCCGGGCCGCGGCCAGCACGCGCAGATAGGCACGGTCATCCAGATGCAGCGGATCATAGGTCAGGAACGCCTTCAGGCTGCGCACGCCCTCGGCGACGATCTGCGGAATCTCGTCGAAGATCACCGCGTCGGAGGCGTCGGTGATGATCTGATGGAAGCCGTAATCCACCATCGCATGCGCGGCGCGGCGGCGGTATTCGGCGAGCGGCGCCAGGATGCCTTGGCCCTTGAACTGGGTGGAGAAGGTCACCACCGAGGTCGTGCCGCCGGCGAGGCAGGCGGTGCTGCCGGTGATCCAGCTTTCTTCGTCGGCGCCGCCGCCTTCCTGCAACTGCTCGATATGGCAATGCGTATCCACGCCCCCCGGCAGCACCAGCATGCCGCCGGCATCCAACGTCGTGGTGCCCGACAGGCCTTCGCCCACCGCGGCGATTTTGCCGCCGCGCACCCCGACATCGGCGCGGAATGTATCCGTGCCGGTCACCACCGTTCCGCCGCGCACCACCAGATCGTATTCGCCCATCTTGCCTTCCGCCGCTGCTGTGTCAGCCTTGGAGTGTGGAGGCTGCCTCCGCGCCGAGCAAGGAACGTCTATGCGTCTGACCCATCCCGCGATCAGCAAAACCGGCCGCAGCCTGACATTCAGCTTCGACGGCCGGCCGATCGAGGCCATCGAAGGCGAAACCATCGCCGCCGCGCTGTCCGCCGCCGGCATTCTCGCCTATCGCACCACGCCGTCGGGCGCGCCGCGCGGGCTGTATTGCGGCATGGGCGCCTGTTTCGACTGCGTCGTGACCGTCGATGCCCGCATCGGCCAGCGCGCCTGCATGACCAAGGTCGCCGACGGGATGGTGGTGCAGGGCGCCGCACCGGAAACCCTCGCGCCGCTTACCCCGGAACCGGCCACCGACCTCGCTCCCGACCGCGATTGCGACGTGCTGGTGATCGGCGCCGGTCCCGCCGGCCTCGCCGCCGCCATCGCTGCCGCCGAAGCGGGCGCCGCGACCGTCGTGCTCGATGAACGCGACGCTCCCGGCGGCCAGTATCACAAGCCGCTTGCCCCCAGTCACAGCAACACCAGCCCCGATGCCCAGCACCGCGAAGGCATCCTGCTGCATCTGCGCGCCGAAAGGGCAGGGGTCTGCATCGAGACCGGCGCCACCGCCTGGGGCGCCTTCGCGTCCGACGAGGTCGGCGTGATCCAGCGTGGCGCAGCCGTCACCTACCATCCCAAGCGCCTGATCCTCGCCCCCGGCGCGCATGAGCGCCCGATGCCGTTGCCGGGCTGGACGTTGCCCGGGGTGATGACCACCGGGGCATTGCAGACGCTCGCCCGCGCCCAGCGCGTCTCTCCCGGTCAGCGCGTGCTCATCGCCGGCAACGGCCCGCTCAACCTGCAACTTGCCACCGAACTGCGCGAGGGCGGGGTGGACGTCATCGCCGTGCTGGAGGCCGCGCCGCGGCCGGGGCTCGCGGATCTGCGCACCGCCTGGTCGATGCTGCGCGCCGACCCCGCGCTGTTCCGCCAGGGCCTCGCGCTGATGTCCCGCGCCCCGGTGCGCTGGTCCAGCCGCATCGCGCGCATCGACCCCGGCCTGACCGTCACGCTGGAGGACGGCAGCACGTTCACCGCCGACATCGTGGCGATGAACCTCGGCTTCCAACCCGATGTCGGCCTCGCCCGCGCGCTGGATCTGCCACATACCTTCATCGATCGTGGCCTCGGTCACCTCGCGACCACCGCCGACGCTGAAGGCCGCACCGCGCGACCGGAAATCTTCGCCATCGGTGACGGCGCCAGCCTCGGCGGCTCCCGCGTCGCGCTCGACCGCGGCCGCCTCGCCGGCCTCGCCGCTGCCCGCGATCTCGGCTTCCCCGCCGCGCCCGATCCGGACTCCGAAGCGCTTCTGGCCCGATCCGAAACCTTTCAGGCCGCACTCTGGACCCTGTTCCGCCCGCCACCGCCCGAAACCTTGGCCGATGACACCATCGCCTGCCGCTGCGAAGAGGTCACGGCCGGCCGTCTGCGCGCCGAAATGGCCGGCGGCCTGGTCTCCATCGCCGCGCTGAAGAAAGCCACCCGCGCCGGCATGGGACGCTGCCAGGGCCGGTTCTGCGCCACCACCATCGCCCGGCTCTGCCCCGACGCGCCCGACGCCGCCGCTTTCGCCGCCCCACGCGTGCCGGTCAAACCCGTCCCCGCCGCCGCCCTGATGTTCGAGGAAGGCGAGTTTGAAGCTCCCCTGCTCGAACGCCCCACCCCCAACCAGCGCCGCGTCCCGATCAAGCCTGGCAATGTGGCCGACGCCGACATCGTGCTGATTGGCGGCGGCTCGATCGGCCTCGCCGTCGCCTATTACCTCGCCCGCGAAGGCGCCGACGTGCTGATCATCGAGCGCGACGAAGCCGGTCTCGCGGCCGCCACCGCCAACGCCGGCAGCCTGCACGTGCAACTGCTGTCCTACGATTTCGGCTACCCCGAGATGCCCGAAGACGGCGGTTCCGCCGCCCACACCATGACCATCGCCGGCCCCTCCATCGATCTGTGGAAGGAAATTGCCGCCGAAGCCAACGAAACCCTCGGCATCTCCACCCCAGGCGGCCTCATGCTCGCCGACACGCCGGAAAGCATGGCCTGGTTGCGCGGCAAGGCCGCGATGGAAAAGCGCTGGAACATCGAAACCCACCTCATCGGCCCCAACGAACTACGCAGTATCGCCCCGCACCTCTCCGAGAAACTGCTCGGCGCCGTCTACTGCCCCGCCGAAGGCCGCATCGACCCACTGCGCGGCACCATGGCGCTCTCCAAACTCGCGCAAGCCCGCGGCGCCCGCATCCTGCGCGGCACCGAGGTCACCGCCATCGCCCAGGACGGCCCGGCCTGGCGCATCCAGACCACCGCAGGCAGCGTCCGCGCCGGCAAAGTGGTCAACTGCGCCGGCCCCTGGGGTGCGGTCATCGGCGCCATGGTCGGCCTCGACCTGCCGATCACCGGCACCGTGCAACAGGTTATCGTCACCGAACCCGCGCCGCGCATGGTCGAACACCTCGTCGCCCTCGCCCGCCGCCACCTCTCGCTCAAACAACAGGACAGCGGCGGCCTGCTCGTCGGCGGCGGCTGGTTCGGCAGCTTCTCCGCCGCGGACGGCCGCACCCGCAACCTGCGCCGCAACATCGAGGGCAATCTCTGGGTCGCCGCCCAGGTGCTGCCTGCGCTCCGCGGGCTGTCGATCATCCGCAGCTGGACCGGGATCAATACCGCCATTGATCGCGCACCGATCGTCGGCGAAGCGCCGGGGCTACCGGGTTTCTTCAATGCGATTACGGCCAATGGCTACACACTGGGGCCAATCGTCGGCAAGCTGACGGCCGACATCATCCTCCATCGCGAGACGCCCAATCCCTGGTTCACGGTGGAGCGGTTTAACAAGTGAGCAAGCGGCTTCTTTTTTGAAAAAAAGAAGCAAAAAACTTTTGTCCATAAGGAAGTAAGAGATGAACTTCACGCTTAAGCCACATGTGCAGCAGCATTGGCAGGTCACCAAGCCCTCCGCTTCCGGCAAGCGCGGCATTGTTGTTTCGCAGGCGAAGGACGCCGCCGAGGCCGGCATCGCCGTGCTTGAGGCGGGTGGCAACGCCATCGACGCCGCTGTCGCCACCGCGCTGGCGCTGACCACCGCCGAGCCCTGGAACTCCGGCATCGGCGGCATCGGATTCTGCGTCGTGCACCGCGCCGGCCAGGCCACCGCCGAGGTCGTCGATTTCGGCCCCCGCGCGCCGGGCAAGCTCACGCCTGGGCATTTCAAGCTCACCGGCCGCATGTCCAACACCGGGTTCCACTGGCCGGAAGTCGAGGGCGACGCCAACCTCGAAGGCCCGCTCTCCATCGCCGTGCCCTCCTCGGTCGCCGGCTACGAGAAGCTGCACAGCTCCTGGGGCAAGCTGCCGCTGCGCGACGTCATCGCGCCGGCCATCGCGCTCGCCAAACGCGGCCTGCCGCGCGACTGGTTCACCGCCTACAAGCTGTCCATGGTCGCCAAGACCCTGCGCCGGTATCCGACCACCGCTTCGGTCTATCTCGATGACGGCCTGCCCTGGGCCCCCGGCGAAGTCGGCCAGCTCTCCTATTTCCGCCAGGGCAATCTGGCGTCCACTCTCGAGCGCCTGCAACACGCCGGCCTACGCGATTATTACGAGGGCGACGTCGCCAGCGCCTTCGTGCGTGACATGAAAACCGTCGGCGGCGTCATCGATGCCGACGACCTGAAGAACACCGCCGCCGTCGTCCGCCCCGCCACCGAAGTCGCCTGGCGCAACGGCCGCACCCTGCAACTCGCAACCGGCCTCACCGCCGCCCCCACGCTCAAGGGCGTGCTCGACCAGATGCGCGACCTGCCCTGCGGCCCCAGCCCGGACGCCGCCTGGTACACCGCTTTCGCGGCGATCATGAAGGATGCCTACGCCAAGCGCCTCGGCGCCTCCGGCCCCGGTGCTGACGAGATCAAGGAAACCTGCACCACGCACCTCACGGTGTGTGACGCCGAAGGCACCATGGTCGCGATGACCACCACCCTGATGTCCACCATGGGCAGCTGCGTGGTGCTGCCGGAAACCGGCATCCTGCTCAACAACGGAGTGCTCTGGTTCGACCCGCGCCCCGGCATGCCGAACTCGCTGGCCCCCGGCAAGCGCCCGCTGACCAACATGTGCCCGATCATCATGTCCGAAGCCGGCAAGCCGATCCTCGCCGCCGGCGCCTCCGGTGGCCGGCGCATCATGGGCGCAGTGTTCCAGCTGATGACCCAGGTCGCCGATTTCGGCATGCCGCTGGCGCAGGCCGCGCATCATCCGCGCATCGACGTCTCCTCGCCCGACATGATCACCATCGACAACCGCCATCCCGCCGACGTCCAGGCCGCCCTGGCCGCGATGGGCACCAGCGAACTGGTCGAGCACTCGGTGATCCAGCAATTCGCCTGCCCGAACATCATCGTGCAGCGTCCGGACGGCACCCGCGAAGGCATCTCGGACGCAATGTCGCCGTGGAGCGCTGCGCTGGCGCAGTAACCCGGCAACTTGAACGGCCGAGCGGCAATGGGGGCGGGGAGGGGTTCGCCAGGACACATCGTCAAAAATGTCCTGGCCGCCCTTGCCCGCGCCCTGCTGCTCGCCGTCATCCGGGTACTACGGCTCCTGTTCGCGCGCAGACGGCCGGCTCCCCCGCCCGCCGCCGTCCGCCCGGCCCCGGCGGAACCCAGCCATTACGACCGCCCGCCGCGCGCCGGCGTGCCCCGGCGTTCCACCTCCCGCCGGCCCTCCGCTTACGCGTCCCGGCGGCCCTGATCCCCGGCATTGCCCCGCGCGTTGCGTGACAAATTCGAACTGCGCTGCCATAATATACCAACATTCATCCCCCTTTTCCGACGGAGTCGCCCCATGGCCACGCGCAGCGTTGTTCTCACCGAACGGGAGTCGAATCTGGTCGAGGAGCTGGTGTACTGCCGGCGCTTCAAGAACATCAGCGAAGTGCTGCGCGAAGGTTTCGGCATGCTCGAACAGGTTCTGATCGAAGAAGCCGCCCGTCTCGACCCCGCGATCGCCGCCGAGGAAACCTGGATCCCCCTGCTGCCGCCCGCCGCGCCCAAGGCCGCGGCGCCGCCGAAAAAGAAGAAGTAGATTGCGTGGGGTGCAGTTCCCCTTCGGAGCTGCACCAAACATCTGACAGCTAGAGCATCATCCGACCTGACGGGATC
>CAIRTN010000248.1 GCA_903881515.1 uncultured Rhodospirillales bacterium
CGAATGGACGGTACAGAGGGCACGCTACATGACCCTGGAAACCATCGCTCCGCTGAGCGATGATCCCATCGTCAGAATGCCAGCAATGGCGAGCTGACCGTGTAGCCAGCGCTGCTCAGGAACACCGCTCCTACACCACGCGCGGGGGCACGATCCAATTGCCGGGCCGTCCACCTCCTGCAAGGCGATCACGTCGGCGTCCAGAAACATTGCGTAACGACGTAGAATAGCTACGTCTTCGGCGGTTTTCGGCCGAACATCAGCCGGCAGCGCCGGGTCTCCCGCAGGCCGCGGGGTCAGCCATTCGAGGTTCCAGGTGGCGATTTTAAGCTCCGCGGCGCGGGCCGGACTGCACGCCAGGAGCAGGATCAGCAGGAAAATGCGCATGGCAGCATCTTGACGGGCGACGGCCGGCGGAGGAAGGGGGCCTACCGAAGCTGCCGCGGGAATGGCATAATAATGCCAACCGGCCGGCAGTGACCGGGGGCGAGTTCACGAGGAGTCCAAGCGTCTTGCAGCCGACAGACATTCGTCATCCCGACTACTTCCATAAAGTTGTCGATTGCCAATGGGCCTGCCCGGCCCACACTCCGGTTCCGGAATATATCCGCCTGATCGCTGCCGGCCGTTATGCCGACGCGTATATGGTGAACTGGAAATCGAACGTGTTCCCCGGCGTGCTCGGGCGCACCTGCGATCGTCCCTGCGAGCCGGCCTGCCGGCGCGGGCGGGTCGAGGAGGAGCCGGTGGCGATTTGCCGGCTGAAGCGCGTCGCCGCCGACAACAAGGGCGATGTCTCCGAGCTGATGCCAAAGGCCGCGCCGTCGAACGGCAAGCGCGTGGCATGCGTCGGCGCCGGTCCCGCTTCGCTCGCCGTGGCGCGCGATCTGGCCGCGTCTGGCTACCACGTCGTGGTGTATGACGGCGCCTCGCAGGCCGGTGGCTTCATCCGCATGCAGATCCCGAAATTCCGCCTGCCGGAATCGGTGATCGACGAAGAGGTCGGCTACATCACCGCCCTCGGTGTTGAGACCCGCTACAACAGCTACATCTCCTCGATGAAGGCTTTGCTGGCCGAGGATTACGACGCGATTTTCGTGGGTTCCGGCGCTCCGCGCGGCCGCGACATGAAACTGCCCGGGCGTGACGAGGCTGGCGCGAACATCCATGTCGGCATTGATTGGCTGGCTTCGGTGTCGTTTGGACATATCAAGTCCATCGGCAAGCGGGTGATCGTGCTCGGCGGTGGCAACACCGCGATGGATTGCTGCCGTTCCGCCCGCCGCCTGGGCGGCGAGCAGGTGAAGGTGGTTGTCCGCTCCGGCTACGAGGAAATGAAGGCCTCACCGTGGGAGAAAGAGGACGCCGTGCACGAGGATATCCCCATCCTCAACTACATGGTGCCGAAGACCTATGAACACGAAGCCGGCAAGCTCGTCGGCATGACGTTCGAGAAGGTGCGCGCCGAATACGACGAGAAGGGCAACCGCAAGCTGATCCCCACCGGCGAGCCGGATGAATTCATCGCCTGTGACGATGTTCTGGTTGCGGTCGGGCAGGAGAATGCGTTCCCTTGGATCGAGAGCGATGCCGGCATCGCATTCGACCGCTGGGGCCTGCCGAAGCTCGACCCGGCGACGTTCCAGTCCAGCCTACCGCGGGTGTTTTTCGGCGGCGACTCTGCTTTCGGCCCGAAGAACATCATCACCGCGGTGGCGCACGGCCACCAGGCGGCGATTTCCATCGACAAGTTCTGCCAGGGGCAGGACGTCGCCGAACGGCCGGCGCCTGATGTAACGCTGGTCAGCCAGAAGATGGGCATCCACGAGTGGAGCTATGACAACGCGGTCTCCATCGACCTGCGCTTCAAGGTTCCGCATCGGGATAAGGCAGCTTCCTTGGCCGACATCACCGCCGAGGTCGAGCTTGGCTTCGATCGCGAGCATGCGTTCCATGAAGCGCAGCGCTGCCTGAACTGCGACGTGCAGACGGTGTTCGCTCCGAAGCTGTGCATCGAGTGCGACGCCTGTGTCGATATCTGCCCGGTCGACTGCATCACCTTTACCGATGACGGCGATGAGGCAGATCTGCGGCAGCGGCTCAACGCGCCTTCGCACAACCTGACGCAGGATCTGTATGTCGCCGATGGCCTGAAGACCGGCAAGATCATGGCGAAGGACGAGGATATGTGTCTGCACTGCGGCATGTGCGCCGAACGCTGCCCGACCGGGGCGTGGGACATGCAGCGTTTCCTGTTCGACATGGCGCAGGTCACGCCGGCGCGTGAAGGAGCCCTGGCATGAACGCACTGACCGCTGTCAACGATTTCGTCGTCAAGTTCTCCAACGTCAACGGCTCCGGCTCGGCGTCGGCGAACACGCTGTTTGCGCGCTCGATCCTGCGCATGGGCGTGCCGGCGACGCCGCGCAACATCTTCCCCTCCAACATCCAGGGGCTGCCGACCTGGTATGAGGTGCGGATTTCCGAAGCCGGCCATCTCGGCGCCCGCGGCGGTGTCGACCTCATGGTGGCGATGAACCCGCAGACCTGGGACCAGGATGTGGCCGCCATCGTGCCGGGCGGCTACCTGTTCTACGACAGCACGCGCACCATCCCGGCCAGCCGCTTCCGTGCGGACGTGAACGTCATCGGCGTGCCGCTGACCGCGATCTGCAACGCGCAATACACCGATTCCCGGCAGCGCCAGCTGTTCAAGAACATCATCTATGTCGGCGCGCTCAGCGCTCTGCTGGAGATCGACCCGGCGGCGATCGAGCAGTTGCTGGCCGAGCAGTTCAAGTCGAAGGAAAAGCTGATCGCCGCCAACGTGCAGGCGCTGCATCTGGGGCGGAACTGGGCGCTGAACAACCTGTCCTGCCCGATTGGCCTCACCGTGCGCAAATCCGACAAGGTCGGCGACCGCATCTTCATCGACGGCAATACCGCGGTGGCGCTCGGCGCAGTCTATGGCGGCGCCAGCGTGTGCGCCTGGTATCCGATCACGCCGTCGTCCTCGGTCGCCGAGGGCTTCATCCGCTATTGCGGCCGCTACCGCACCGCGCCGGATGGCACCAAGAACTACGCCATCGTGCAGGCCGAGGACGAGTTGGCCTCGATCGGCATGGTCATCGGCGCCGGCTGGAACGGCGCGCGCGCCTTCACCGCC
>CAIRTN010000249.1 GCA_903881515.1 uncultured Rhodospirillales bacterium
AGCCCGAGATAGGAACTGCCGCCGCCGCCGGTGCCCAGGATCCAGGCCCCGACGGCCAGCGCCTCGATATCGTCCGCCGTGATCGTCCGTGTCATGTCAAGGGCAGGTCCAGCTGAGGGCGGCAAAATTACCGCCGCAACGCCGGATTGACCACCTCTGATCGCCGCCTCCGGCACGGCGGTGCCGCGGCAAAAAAAATCGCCTGTCTACGCATTTTTTCCTTGCACATAATCTAACGAAGTCGTATAACGATGAGATGAACGCATTGGGACGCATCCTCTCTGAGCTTAAAATCACCCTGGCCCGGACTCCGTTCCGCGACTGGCCCGCGATGATTCTGTTCTGGATGCAGCTCAGGCGCCTCACCGAAACCCTCGAACAGATGTTCACCTCCTGGCGCGCCGGCGCGTTCGCCCCGTTGCCAACCCCGGTGCCGGCACCCGCCTCAACACCGCCCGCCGCGGCCCCGCGCCCTTGCCGCGCGCCGCGTCAAGCCGGCACAATCGCGCCTCGTCCGCGCCGTTCGGCCCGCCCGGTCACGCCGGTCGCCCAACCCGCATCCGCACCGGCGCAATGGTGGCCGCCGCCCGCCCCTCCCATGCCCGTCCGCCGCGCCGACCCGCCTCCCACGCCAGTCCCCCAGGCCGCGAAGAAATTTTTGCACGCTGTGCGGTGCCGCAGCCTACCTGCATCCTTTTTATTACGATTTCGGAATAGAAACACATGACGCAGTCAATCCACGGTCTCCAGCACCACGCCTCGAAAGCGCGGGTCGGCCGGTAGATCGGCGCTGGCGGTCTGCGCCTGCACGCGGGGGCCGTGCAGCGGCGGTCTGCCTCACCACCGCGAGGTTGTGCGTCACCAGCAGGAGGGTCAGCCGCTCGGCGGCGACGAGGTCTTCCAGCAGACGCAGGATCTCGTCCTGCGTCGTTACATCAAGCGCAGTGCCGGGCTCATCGGCGTTCAGCAGTTTCGGCCGATGCAGCAGCGCCACACCGAGCACGCTGGCCACCAGCGTCAGCGAGACGCGGTAGCAGAACAGCACGCGGCTGAGGATGTCGCGCCCGACATTGTCGGAACCCATCAGGTAAAGCGCCCCGGGCGTGGTGAGGCTGGCGTTCATGCCGCACCCTGCCGCAGCCGCGCGTCGATCAGGCCGATCAGCAGGTCGATCAGCAGATTGGTGACGACGAAGAACAGGCCGGAGGTCAGCACCACACCCATCACCGCGGTGAAGTCCTTGCTGGGAATGGCGCGCACGCCGTAGCTGGCGATGCCGGGCCAGGAGAACACCAGCTCGACCACGAAGGCGTTGCCGATCAGCGAGGCCGAGGATGGTCAGCGGCGCGACGCTTGCCAGCCGCAGTATTTATTTCAGGGTGATCACCCGGCCGGGCACGCCGAAGCTGCGCAGCGTATCGACATGTTCGCGCCGCGCGATGTCGAGCATGGCGGAGCGGGTGATGCGCATGATCTGCCCGATGCCGGCGGCCGACAGGGCGATGGCCGGCAGCACGAGATGTTTCAGCGCATCGGCCAAGGCGTCGGACCGCAGATGCAGCAGTGCGTCGGGCACGGCGAGGCCGGTGATGTCGGGCACAAAGCTGATATCGCCGGACAGCCGCCCGGCACGATGCGCGCGATCAGAAAGATCACCACGGCCAGGCCGAACAGCACGAAGCCGAAGCCGATCGCCCGGCGCTGCAGATAGCCGCTCATCGCTGCACCGGCCCCGAGCCGCCGCCTTGCGCGGTGGTGATGCGCACCACGTCGCCGGGGTCGAGCTTCAGGCCGGAGACGAAGGCATAGGCCTCGCTGTTGCCGTTGCGCGCCGCGGTAGCGCCCCAACCGCCCATCTGCGGCTCGACCATGGTGAAGCGCCGCCCGGTCTGCGGGTGCCGCCCGGCGATGACGGTGCCGCAGATCGAGGCGAAATGCCCGGCGGGGAAACGCTCCGGCACCGCCCGGGCGAGGGCGTGCCACAGCATGTCGGCCAGGCGGATGCGGATTTCGGAATAATAGCCGTGCCGCGCGGGCTCGGTGGCGTGAAAGATCGAGCCGGGGCGGGTGAGAAAGCGCAAGGCGCGGAAGCTGCCGGCGTTGCAGACAGTGTTGGGCGCGGTGCCATTTTGAAGATCAACTGCACCGCGACCAGCGCGCCGTCGCGGCTGGTGTTGAACGGGCGCGGCACCTGATCCGGCGCGTCGGTGACATCGACGGTGAAACTGTCATCGGTAATCTCGATTGTGGCGTGCCAGTCGGTGCCGTCATCCATCCGCTCGGCGCTGCGGAAGCGGCCTTTCGCAGCCGGGCGAGGCCGATGCGGGCCTAGCGTTCGGCGTAGTCGTAATAGTCGGTGAGCGCTGCAGCGAAGGTTTCCCGCCCGTAGCTTTGCACCAGGCGCAGAATGCGGTCATGGCCCTTGCGCAGGCTGGCGATGGCGGCCCAGAGATCGCCGCGCAGGAAATCCGGCAGGCGGCTGTTGGCCTGCATGATGGCGAACACCTGCTGCACCGGGCGGCCGGCGTCGATCAACTTCAGCACCGGCAGCCGCAGGCCCTCGGCAAAGATGTCGCGCGCATCGACGGCCATTGAACCCGGCACGCTACCGTCGACATCGCTCCATTGGCCGATATTCGCGGTCCAGGCCACCAGCACGCCGTCGGCAAAGACCGGCATGGCGAGCACGGCGTTGTTGAGGTGGGTGACGCCGCCGCAATAGGGGTCGTTGGTGATGAAGATGTCGCCGGGCGCGATGTCGCTGGCGGGGATCTGTTCGCGCAGGCGCTGTACCGCCTTGTCGAGCACGCCGACGAAGCCGGGGATGCCGGCGCCGGAGCTGACCATGTTGCCATCGGCGTCGGTGATGCCGGTTCCGACGTCGAGCACCTCGTAGATGATCGGGTTCATCGCGGTGCGGCGGAAGATGACGAACATCTCCTCGGCGATGGCGCTCAGTGCCTACTGGATCACATCGAGGGTGAAGCTGTCATGGCGGCTCATGGCTGCTCCAGGGTGATGCGGGTGTTGCCGTAGGCGTCGATCGCCGCGTGCTGGCCGAGATGGATGACGATGGTGGTGCCGAGGTCTTCGGTGATGGCGGGCCCGGGGAAGGTCATGCCGGGTTCCAGCAGGGTGGCGTCGTAGATGTCGGCCAAAAGGGGTGCCTTGTTGGGCGAAATCCACCGGGCGTTGGCCCTTGCGGGTGACGTCTAGCGTTGCGCCGGTGACCGGTTGTGGTTCGAAGGCGAGTTTTCCGATCTCTGCGGTGGCGACCATGTGCAGGCCGACGATCTCCACCGGGGCGTCGAGCCGGTAGGTGTACTCGCGTTCGTAGGCGGTGTGGAAATCGGCGGTCAGCGTCGCGAGGCTGGCTTCGGTGACCGGGCCACCGGCGAGCGCGACTTCGACGGCGTGTTCCTGGTTCTGGAAGCGGCATTTCGCCAAAGCGCGTGTGCTGATCTCGGTGATGCCTTCGGTGGCGAACTGCGCGGAGGCCTCGCAGGCGACTTCGCTGCACAGCGCGTCGAGCCCGGCTGCGATGTTGGTTTCAATGAGGCGGGTCACGAAATAGTCGCGCCGGAGATCGGACATCATCATCCCCCAGGCGGAGAATACTGAGGCGCCGCGCGGGATTACCACCGCCTTTACCCCAAGCTCAGCGCCGAGGACTGCCGCATGCATGCCGCCGCCACCGCCGAACGCGACCAGGGTGAATTCCCGCGGGTCATGGCCACGATTGATCGAGGCCAGATTCAGCGCGTTGATCATGCTGTTGTTGGCAATGCGTAGGATGCCGCGCGCGATCTCCTCGGGCTGACGGTCCATCCGGCTGGCGAGGCGTTGCAGCGCGGCCTGCACGGCTTCCATGTCGGCGATGAAGCTGCCGCCGCAGAAATAGTCGCGATTGATGCGGCCCAGCGCCAGATTGGCGTCGGTCGTCGTCGCTTCCGTGCCGCCGCGGCCCAGACGCCGGAGGCCGGGCCGGATTCCACCATGGTGATCGGGATCTTGCGTGCGGCCTCCAGCGAGTCCACGCCGCAGTTGGACTGCATGATGTAGAGCGGCCCGCGACAGCCGCGGCTGCGCACGCTGGTGTCCAGCTGTTCCAGGGAACGCGTGGCGATCGGCTGCACATAGGCCGAGAGCACGGTGGTGCTGGTGCGCTCGTATTCGCGCCATTCGCGGGTGATCTGGTGCGAGGCGACGACGCCGGCCTCGGGCCTTAGCCGGGCGATCTCGGCGACGATGGCGCGTTCATGCGCGGGGTTGGCATAGGCGTTCAGCAGGCAGACGGCGATGGCCTGTAGGCCGGCGGCGCGGGAGCCGTCGAGCAGGGCGGGCAGAGGTGCGAGGTCGAGCGGCTAGGTCTGCTCGCCGCGATAATTCATCCGCCCCGCGATGCCAACGCGTAGCGCAGTGGGCACGAAGCTGGCGGGCTTGGTGTATTGCAGGTCGAAGAAACTCGGCCGGTTGCCGCGGCCGATCTCAGCACGTCGGTGAACCCCGCAGAGGTGATCAGCGCGGTGCGCACGCCCTTGCACTCGGTGAGTGCGTTGATCACCGCCGTGGTGCCGTGGGCCAGGAAGCCCCGGGTGGCGAGGTCGATGCCGGCTTTTTCCAGCACGTGCATGATGCCGCGTTCGAAATCCGGCGGCGTGGTGTCGGCTTTTGCGGTGCGCACCACCTGACGCCCGGCGGCGTCGGTGGTGAAATACACCAGATCGGTGAAGGTGCCGCCGACATCGGTGGCGACGCGGGCGGAGCGGGGTGACGTTGTTTTGGGCATGGCTTGCAAGGCGAGACCATGATCGGCGCCGGCAGAAGCGCCCTGCTCAGCCCGACCAGTCCAGATGACTGAGGAAATCCCGGGTGCGTTCCATCAACGGCGCATCGAAGATCTGCCGTGGCGGGCCCTGTTCCAGCAGCACGCCGCCGCGCTCGAACACCACCACGCGGTCGGCGACGCGGCGGGCGAAGGTCATCTCGTGGGTGACGACGATCATCGTCATGCCTTCATCGGCCAGGCGCTTCATCACCGAGAGCACTTCGCCGATGGTCTCGGGGTCGAGCGCGGAGGTCGGCTCGTCGAACAGCATCACCGCCGGCTCCATCGCCAGCGCGCGGGCGATGGCGACGCGCTGCTGCTGCCCGCCGGACAGGGCGGCCGGCATGCTGGCCGCCTTATCGGCGAGGCCGACCTTGTCGAGCAATGCCTCGGCCCGCGCGCGAGCGGCGGCATGGTCCATCCGCAATACGGTGAGCGGGCCCATCATCACGTTGGCGAAGACGCTGCGATGCGGGAACAGCTCGAAATTCTGGAACACCATGCCCATGCGCTGACGCACCGCGCGCATGCCAGCGCGCGTCTGCGGCAGCGGCGCGCCGTCAAGCAGGATGGCACCGCCGGAGATCTGTTCCAGCCCGTTCGTGCAGCGCAAAAGCGTGCTTTTGCCAGAGCCGGAGGGGCCGATCAGGCAGACCACCTCTCCCTTCGACACGCTGAACGACACGTCGCGCAGGGCCACGAAGCTGCCATAATTCTTGCAGACCGCGCGGTATTCGATGACCGGGTTCATTCGGTGTGTCCATAACGGCGGTTGATCCAGTCAACGAGTTTCGCCTGCGGGTAGCCCAGCGCCCAGTAGATCGCCGCCATCGCGGTCAGCATCTCCAGCACGCGGAAGCTCTGGGCGCGGATTTCCAGCGAGACATGTGCCAGTTCGCTGACCCCGATCACCGAGACCAGCGAGGTATCCTTGAACAGCGAGATCCAGGTGCTGGCCAGCACCGGTACGACGCGGCGGACGGCCTGCGGCAGCACCACGTGCCACATTGCCTGGACCTCCGACATTCCCAAGGTGAGTGCCGCTTCACCCTGGCCCTTGCGGATCGACATGATGCCGGCGCGGAAGGTCTCGGCGTTGTAGGCCGAGACGTTCAGGCTGAGCGCGACCAGCCCGGTGCTGAAGGCGTCGAGTTGCCAGCCGGTGAGCTCGGGCAGCACGTAGAACGCCCAGTAGACCACCAGGATCAGCGGCAGGTTGCGGAAGAACTCAACGAACGCGGCGCTCGAGGCCGAAAGCGCGCGCCAGCGCGACAGCCGCATCAGCGCGAGCAGCATGCCGCCGGCAATTGCGATCGTCATCGTCACCACCGACAGCAGCACGGTGGTCAGCGTGCCTTCCAGCAGAGCCTCACGCGAGCGCCAGATGATGCTCCACTCGAAGTTCATGACCGGCCGAGATGCGCGACGCGGGCATGGATGCGATCGATCAGCCGCGTGGTGGGGAACAGGATGAGGAAATACACCACCAGAGCTGCGGTATAGACCTGGACCGGCTGATAGCTCTGCCCGGCGACGGTTTCGGCGCGCTTCATGAATTCGGGCACCGCGATGGTCGCGGCGATCGCGGTATCCTTGATGGTGACCGACACCACCGAGCCGATTGCTGGCAGCATGCGCACCAGGGCCTGTGGCAGCACCACCTGCATCACCAGTTGCGGCTGCGACATGCCCAGCGCCAAGGCGGCGCGGATCTGTCCGGGGCGGACGGATTCGATGCCGGCGCGGACGATCTCGGCCACATAGGCCGCGACATGGACGGTGAGAGCGGCGAGTGCGGCCCAGAACGGACCGGCGGAAACCCCGGTCAGCAGCGGGAAGGCGAAATACATCCAGACCAGAACAACAAGAACCGGGATCGCCCGCATGGAGTCGACATAGAAGGTCAGCGGCACCCGCAGCCAGGCACCAGCATAGCAACGCAACACGCCGACCGCGATGCCCAGGGTAAGGCTGGTCGCGACGGTCAGCGCCGACAGGCCAAGGGTGACGCCTACGCCGCCCAGGAGGAAGCGCCAGCTTTCCTCCAGGGCGGAGAGATCCCAGTCAAACACTGGGGGTTCAGGAATCGCCGGCGATGCGCTGTTCGTCGGCCGACAGCGCGGGCTGGATCGATTTCGTCACCGCGCGCAGCCAGTCGAGCAGCACAGGCTGGTTCTTGTCGATGCCGAGGCCGACGGGCTGGGCTTTCTCAGTGCTGTCCTGGCAGTTATTGGCCTTCGGCAGGGCGGCGAGACCCTTCACCTTGCGCGCCATGGCGACATAGGGGATGCGGTTGATCGGCGCCGCGTCGGCGCGCTTGGCCATCACTTCCTCCAGCGGCGCGACCGCGCCCGAGTTGGTGACGCCGCGCATCTTGGCCAGCGGGAAGCGCTGCTTCACCCAGTTCTCCTCGGCGCTGCCGACGAAGAAGGCGATGGTGACATCGGGCTTGTTCAGCGCATCGATGCTGTCGGCGCCGGAGAAGCGAGGGTTGTCGGCGCGGCCGAACATGCAGACCGAGGTGTTGGAATACAGCACGAAATCGATCACCCGGTCCCGCTCCGGCGTCTGCGCCAGCGGCGTGATACTGAGGTCGACCTGATTGGAGGCGAGCACCGGCACCTTGGTTTCGTGCGAGACCAGCACGGGCTCGATCTTCACGCCCAGGCGCTTGGCGATCTCTGCGGTCAGCATCCAGGCCGGGCCGGACCATTCGGCGCCGGGGGTCGAAGAGGTGTTCTGCAGCAGCCATGGCGGGTTGGCCAGCACGGCGACGCGGAGCACGCCGGACTTGCGGATGGCGTCGATGCGCGGGCTGGTGCCGGGCGCGGGGACATCCTGCGCGAGCGCGGGTGTGGTGATGGCGAGCAGGATGGTGGCGGTTTGCAACAGGCGCTTGAGCGTCATTTTGGTTTCCTCCCTTTGGCAGTCGATGAAGTCAGTCGGCGGTCTCCAGCACCGCGCGCCGGGCACCCAGGCGGGTGAGGCGGTCAAATGCGGTGGTCACGGCGGCACGAAAGCGTGGGTCGGCCGGCAGGTCGGTGCCGAAGATCGCGCCGACGTCGAGCAGGGCAGTGGGGCCACTGGTGGCGCAGATGCGGGCGAGCTCGGCGACCAGGGGGTCGCGCACATCGATCGGCTTGCCGGCCTCGTCGGTTCCGGCGACGTAGCGCATCCAGCCGGCCACGGCCAACGCGTGGCAGGCGATGGTCTGGCCCTGCGCCAGCCGGTCGCGCATCGTCGCCAGCAGCCGCTGCGGCAGTTTCTGCGAGCCGTCCATGGCGATCTGCCAGGTGCGGTGGCGCAAGGCCGGATTGCGGAAGCGGGACAACAGCGAACGTGCGTAGGCGTCGACATCGGTGCCGGTCGGCAGTGCCAGCGTCGGCATCGCGGCGCGCATCAGGCGTTCGGCGAAGGCAGCGAAGCCGGCATCGCGCATCGCATCGGCCACCGTCTCGTCGCCAGCGAGATAGCCGAGAAAGGCCAGGGCCGAGTGGCTGGCGTTGAGCAGGCGTAGCTTCATCGCCTCGAATGGCGCGACATCGCGGACCAGCGTGGCGCCGGCGATTTCCCATTCCGGGCGTCCGAGCGGGAAGTGGTCTTCGATCACCCATTGCGCAAAGGGCTCGCCGATCACCGGCCAGGTGTCTTGCAGTCCGAGCGCGGCGGAGACGCGGGCGCGGTCGGCAACGGTGGTGGCAGGCACGATGCGGTCCACCATGGTGTCGGGGCAGGTCACCTCGTTGCGCACGAAATCGCCGAGGCCGGCGTTACGCATCGTGGCGAAGCGGGAGATCACCTGATGAACCGCGCGTCCGTTGGACGGCAGATTGTCGCAGCACAGCACGGTGAACGGGGCGATGCCCGCCTGCCGGCGCTGCGCGAGTGCGGCGACCAGATAGCCGGGCACCGAGCGCGGCGCGGCGGGGTTTGCTAGGTCGTGGCGCACCAGCGGATCACCTTCCAGCAGGTCGCCGCTGGCGGCATCGCGGCAATAGGCTTTCTCGGTAACGGTAAGGCTGACGATCTTCACCGCCGGGTCTGTCATCGCCGCGATCAGCGCGGCGGGGTTCTCGGGCGCCACCAGCAGGCGGGTGATCGCGCCGATCACCTGCTGCCGATCCTGTTCGGAGCGCAATTCCAGGCTGTAGAGCGCATCCTGCGGCGTCAGCGCGTCGCGGGTGTCGGCGCTGCGCAGGCTGGCCGCGGTGATGCCCCAGCGCGGATCGCCGGCGTTCAGCACTGCCTCGGTATAGGCGGCTTGATGCGCGCGGTGAAACGCACCGACGCCTAGATGCACGATGCCGGTGGCCAAGGCCGCGCGGTCATAGCCGGGCCGCGCGATGCCCTCCGGCAACTGACCCAGCGTGACCTGGGACAAGCGCAAGCTCACACCGGCAACGCGTGCTGATGCGCCAGCGCCGTCATCACGCCGCGCAACTCGGCGAGGCCGCGCAACCGGCCAATGGCTGGGTAGCCGGGATGGGTGCCCTTGCCGACATCATCGAGCAGTTCGTGGCCGTGATCGGGGCGGAAGGGCAGGCGCCACCTGGCTTCGCCGGCATCGCGCCGGCGCTTCTGCTCGCGCAGCAGGGTCAGCATCACCGCGACCATGTCGGTATCGCCGCCGAGATGCTCGGCTTCCATGAATGAGCCATCAGGCTCCTTCGCGACATTGCGCAGATGCACGAAGGCGATGCGTTCAGCGAACTCTGCGGCGATGGCGGGCACGTCGTTGTCCGCGCCTGCGCCGAGGGAGCCGGTGCATAGCGTCAGGCCGTTGGCGGGCGAGGCGGCGGCATCGAGGATGAAGCGGATATCGTCGGCATTCGAACACACCCGCGGCAGGCCGAGCAGCGGCCGCGGTGGATCGTCGGGGTGAATGCACAGCCGCACCCCAGCTTCCTCGGCGGCGGGCACCACGGCGCGCAGGAAGGCCGCCAGATTCGCGCGCAGGCTGGCGTGATCGACGCCGTCGTAGCGGGCGAGCATCTTTCGCAGGCCTTCGATGTCGTAGCGGTCATAGGCGCCGGGCAGGCCGGCCATGATGCTGCCCAGCAGGCGGTCGCGATCGCTGTCGCTGGAGGCATCGAACCAGGCCTGCGCGCGGCGCAGCACGTCGTCAGAATATTCGGCTTCGGCACCCGGGCGTTTCAGCATGTGGCACTCGAAGGCGGCAAACTCATGCGCATTGAAGCGCAGCGCGCTGCCACCGCCGGGCAATGGGTGACGCAAAGTGGTCCGCGTCCAGTCCAGCACCGGCATGAAGTTGTAGCAGACGGTATCGATGCCAGCGGCGCCGAGATTGCGCAGGGTCTGACAGTAGTTTTCCGTCAGCGCCGCGACATCGCCCTCGGCCAGCTTGATGCTTTCATGCACCGGCACGCTTTCGACCACGCTCCAGCGCAGGCCGAGCGAGGCATCGGCCGCAATCGCCGCCTTGCGTTGCTCGATCGCCTCGCGGCTCCAGACCACGCCATAGGGAATGTCGTGTAGGGCGGTGACGATGCCGCTGGCGCCGGCCTGGCGCACATGGGCAAGTTTGATGATGTCGTTGGGGCCCCACCAGCGCCAGGTCTGCTCCATGTCGTCTCTCCCTATGCCGGCAAGGTCTGGGCGTGCGGCGGAATATCGCCTTCGAAAAATGGCGGATGCTTGGCGGCAATCCGGTCGATCGCGGCAAACGCGGTGCGCAGATGCGCGCGCATCACCTCGGCGGCGCCGTCGGCATCATGCGCGCTGACGCAGGACACGATGCGCCGGTGCTGCGCCATGATCATCGCCGGCCAGGAGCGGTCCTCCAGCGACAGGAAACGCACGCGGTCCAGCTGCGCCTTGGCTGAGGCGATCACCGGCCAGACGAACGGGTGTGCGGCGATTTCCATCAGGCGGCGATGCATCTGTTCGTCCAGCACAAAGAACCCGGCGAAATCGTCCGATGCGATCGCGGCCGTCTGCTGCGTCAGCAGGGTACGGAGATCGGCGACATCCTGCTTGCCGGCCAGCCGCGCCGCCTCGGTGATCGCGCGGCATTCCAAGGTCTCGCGCAGAAACTGCGCGTCGAACACGGCGGGAATGTTGATTGGCGCCACGAAGGTGCCAACCTGCGGCACGATGCGCAGCAGGCCCTCGTCGGCCAGCCGCCAGAACACCTCGCGCACGGGGGTGCGGCTCAATCCGTAGGCGTCACCGACCTTGGTCTCGTTCATCAATTCGCCCGGACGCACGTCCCCGCGCACGATGCGGCCATGCAGGTCTTCGTACAGCTCTTGCCGGCTCGGCTTGGTCTTGCCGCTCAATGGTTGATCGCCCCCAGAAACTGCCGCGCCCGCTCGGTGCTGGCGCTGGCGACCATTTGCCGCGGATCGCCCTCTTCGACAATGCGGCCCTGGTCCATGAACACCATCCTTGTGCCAACCTCGGCGGCGAAGCGGATTTCGTGGGTCACCACCAGCATGGTGCGGCCCTCGCGGGCGAGATCGCGCATGACGCCGAGCACGTCGCCCACCGTCTCCGGGTCCAGCGCTGAGGTGGGCTCATCGAACATCAGCAGATGCGGGTTGGTGCACAGCGCGCGCGCGATGGCCACGCGCTGCTGCTCGCCGCCGGACATCTGCGCCGGATAGGCGTTGATCCGGTGCGACAGGCGCACGGTGTCGAACAACCCACGCGCCCGGGCTTCGACGGCGGCGCGGGCCTCGCCATGCACCACCACCGGGGCCAGCATGACGTTCTCCAGCGCGGTCAGATGCGGGTAGAGGTTGAAGTGCTGGAAGATCATGCCGACGCGGCGGCGCACGGCGCGGATCGAGGCGGTCTGTGCCAGCACCGGTGCACCCTCGAAGCTGATGCTGCCGCCCTGGATCGGCTCCAGCCCGTTGACGCAGCGCAGCAGGGTGGATTTGCCGGTGCCGCTGGGGCCGACGAAGCATACGATCTCGCCGGCGCTGACTTTCATCGAGATGCCGTCAAGGATCGTGCGCGCGCCGAAGCGCTTGACCACCCCGTCGAGGGCCAGAATTTCGCTCATGCCATGGCCCCTACGGTCTCGATCCGCGATCCGGTCTGGAAGCGCCGTTCCAGCGCCGCGCCGATCTGCGAGATCGCGTAATTGATCAGGAAATACAGCACCCCGAGCGCGAGCAGGGGGGCGAAGCCGCCGCCGGTGGAATCGCGCACCAGCAGCCCGGTGCGGGTCAGCTCGATATAGCCGATGATCGAGGCCAGCGAGCTTTCCTTCAGCGTGGTGATGAACACGCCGATCGAGGGCGGCAGCACCACGCGCAGCGCCTGTGGCGCGATGATGTGGCGCATGGTCTGCAGCCAGGTGAAACCGGCGGCCTGGGCGGCTTCCCACTGGCCGTGGCCGACGCTGCCGATGCCGGCGCGCACGACCTCGGACATCGTGGCACTGGCGTGCAGCGCGAGCGCCAGGGTGGCGGCGGCGAAGGGCGAGAGGTCGAGGCCGAGCACCAGCGGCACACCGTAATAGGCGAAGAACATCACGATCAGGATCGGCACCGAGCGGAAGAATTCCATGTAGGCGATCGCGAGCCAGCGGAACGGCGCGATGCGCTGCATATGCACCAGGGCGAGCAGCGTGCCGCCGAAGGCGCCGATCAGCATGGCGAGCCAGCTCAGCCACAGCGTGGTGCCGGCGGCGCGCAGCATCAGGGGCAGATAGGCGATCATCGCGTGGCTCCCTGCCTGAACAACCAGCGGCCGATCAGCAGCCGGGCGATGTTCACAGTCTGACACAGCACCAGATAGACGATGGCGGCGATGACGAAGGTCTCGAAGAAGCGGAACGAGGTGGAGCCCACCGTCTGCATCCAGGAGGCGACATCCTCGACCGCGACGGCGGAGGCCAGCGAGGAGGCCAGGATCACCGCGATCACCTGGTTGCCCAACGGGGCGTAGATGGTGCGAAACACCTGCGGGAAGACGACATGGCGGAATACCTGCCAGCCGGTCATGCCCTGCGACTGCGCAGCCTCAAACTGCCCCGGCGCCACGGCGATCAGCCCGGCGCGCAGGATTTCGGCCATATAGCCGGCGGAATTCAGCGTCAGGCCCAGCAGGGCGGCGACGAAGGAGGACAGGCGGATGCCGATCGCTGGTGCTGCGAAGTAGACGACGTAGAGGATCACTAGCAGCGGCGTGTTGCGCATGATCTCGACATAGACAGCACCGAGCACCCGCAGCAGCCGCAACCGGCTGCGGCGCAGCACCGCGATGCCGGCGCCAAGCGCGATGCTCAACACGATGGCGAGCGACGACAGCCACAAGGTGACCGCCGCCGCCTGCCACAATTCACCAAGATACGGGTAGATCGTACGCAGGGTGAATGTGTAGTTCATCGTTCGGTATCAGTAATGCACGGTGATGGTCGGCTGATCGAAGCCGAACCACTGCTTGAACATCTTCGCGTTGTTGCCCGAGGCGTTGAGCTGTTCGACGAACAAGTTCAGCACGCGCAGGAAGTCCGGATCGCCGGAGGGCAGGCCTATGCCGATTTCGGCGCGGGCGAGCAGACCGTCGAGCTGACGCAGCTTGCCCGGGCGGTCCTTGATCGCCTGGCTGTTGTAGAAATCGTCCTCGGCCATGGCGTCGGCCTGGCCGTTCAGCAGGGCGCTCATTTCGTCGGCCTGGGTGTTGAAGCGCACCAGGGTGGCCTTTGGCAGGTTGGCGGGCACGGCCTGCTCGGCTGTGCCGCCGCGGGAGATGGCGATCTTGATGCCGGCGCCGTCGCCTAGCTCGGCGATCGCCTTGCCCTTGAAATCGACCGGCACCAGCAGGCGCATCGTGGTCACCAGATACGGCTCGGTGAAGGCGATGGTGGTGGAGCGTTCAACCGTGCGGGTGAAGTCGGCGATGGTGACATCGACCTTGCGGGTTTGCAGCGAGGTGATGCGGCCGGGGATGTCGGTGACGACGAATTCCGGCTTCACCTTCAGCGCATCGGCCAGTTTCTTGGCGATGTCGATGTCATAGCCTTCCGGCTCGCCTGATGGCAGCACCTTGCTGTAGGGCGGCAGGCTGGGCAGCACGGCGACGCGCAGCGTGCCGCGCGAAAGGATCTGCTGGAGAATTCCATCGGCCCTGGCGAGGCCCGCGGTCATGCCCAGCAGCAGCAGCGCCGCGCATGCGCGGCCCAGTATCCGGTACACCATTGTTTTTCGCTTTCCTGAACGTATCAGTCGTGAGTCACACCGGTGCCCGCCGGATGATGCTCCGGTCAGGCAACGACGTTGTATACAAGATGGCGGTGATTGCAGGCGGCGTCAAATGGTGCGTTTTGGGCTCAGCCCAGCACCTCCTTGTTGACCACGTTTTCGCTGGCAGTGCGGCCGTCGAGCACGGAGAGCACGTTCTGCACCGCGGTCACGCCCATGCGATCCAGCGATTCGAGGGTGACGCCAGCCATATGCGGGGCTGTGATGACGTTGGGCAGGTGCGGGATACGGTTGTCGGGTTCGACCGGCTCGCTGGCAAACACGTCGAGCCCGGCGCCGGCAATCCCGCCGCTGGTCAGCGCATGGTAGAGCGCCGGCTCGTCGATGATGCCGCCGCGCGCGGTGTTCACCAGGAAGGCGGTGGGCTTCATGCACGCCAGGCGCTCGGCGTTGATCAGGCCGATGGTGTCGGGCTTTTTCGGGCAGTGGATTGTGACGAAATCCGCCTTTGCCAGCGCCGCATTCAGGTCAGGGGCAGGGATGCCGCCGCGGGCGCGGATGACGTCGTCGGGCACGAAGGGGTCGTGCACCAGCACCGTCATCTCCATCGCCAGCAGGCGGGCGGCGACGCGGGTGCCGATCTTGCCGAAACCGATGATCAGCACGGTTTTGCCGAACAGATCGACAGTCGGCGCGCTCATCTTCTCCCGCCAGCGGCCGGAGCGGACGATTTCATGCTGGGCGAAGCCGCGCTTGGCGAGGTGAAGCATGAAGAAAATGGCGTGCTCGGCAACCGTGACCGAGTTCGCGGTGCCGGCGATCAGCAACGGAATACCGCGGGCCGTCAGCGCGGGAACATCGACCGCATCATAGCCGACGCCGATGCGGGCGACGGCTTTCAACTCGTGCGCGGCGTCGACGTCGGCGGCGCGGAGCGGGCGGCCCCACAGCAACACCGCGTCGGCATCGGCGAGCAGGGCGCGGAACTCGGCCTCGGGCGCGCGATCCTCGAAAGCCACGGTTTCGACGTCATCACGCGCGCGGGCGACATTCCAGCCGGCCTCTGACATGGCGGCAGGCAGCAGCAATTTTTTGCGGTTGGCAGGCATCTTGGGTCTCCGGATCTGATGGCCGAGATTGGCGCGGCCGGTGGGGTGGACGCAATGGCGCTTGAACCCTGCACGGCGAACGCGCAGCACCCGCTGACATAGCAACACAGGGCTCATGCAAGCTTTCTGCAGGCGCGAGACGGTCGGGGAGGCGCTGCCGATCACCAGGCAAAGAGCGGCGGAGCCGATGGCAGAGCCGCCGGCTTACCAGTTGGTGAAGGAGCCGTCGCGCCGGCGCAGGATCGGCGGGTTCCAGTAGCGGAACTCGTCGCGGCTCAGCAGCGCCTCATTGACCTCGATGCCAATTCCGGGCGTGTCAGTGACCGGGAAATACGCCCCCTGCAACGTGGGCGAATTGGGGAACAGATCCAGCTCGATCTGCGGCGGCGGACGGAACCGGCTGCGGTTGTATTCGAGCCAGGCAAAGTTAGGCACAGCAGCGGCGAGATGGATGGAGGCCGCGGTGCAGACCGGCCCGAGCGGGTTATGCGGCATCAGGTCGACATAATGCGCCTCGCACCAACCCGCGACCTTCATCGCCTCGGTGAAGCCGCCGATATTGCAGACATCCAGCCGCATGTACTGGGCCAGGCCGCGCTCGATATAGGGCAGCGCCTGCCATTTCGAGGCGAATTCCTCCCCAAGCGCGAACGGGATCTCAGTCATCGTGCGCAAGGCGGTATAGGCCTCGGGCGTTTCGTCGCGCATGGGTTCTTCGAGGAAATCGAGCGTGCCGCGAGGCAGGCGCTGGCAGAACGAGGCGGTCTCGGCCAGCGACAGCCGGTGATGGAAATCGACGCCGAGGACGACGGAGGGGCCAAGCGCCTCGCGTGCGCGGGCCATCCAGGGCGCGGTCTCGCCGATCGCCTCCCAGGGTTCATGCGGATTGGCATCGCGGCCACCGCGTTGCAGGCGGATCGCCTGGAAGCCATCGGCGACGAAGCTTTGCGCTTCCTCGATCATTTCCGGGCCAGGGGCGGCGAAGGTGCTGGCCAGTGCCGGAACGCGATCGCGCACCCGCCCGCCGAGCAGCTGGTGCACCGGCACGCCCAACGCCTTGCCGCGGATATCATGCAGCGCGATGTCGATGGCGGAGATCGCCGCCGTGAGCACGCGCCCGCCTTCGAAATACTGGCTGCGGTACAATTCCTGCCAGATTGCGCCGGGGAGCATCGGGTCGCGGCCGATCAGCAGTTCGCGGTAATGGTCCACCGCGCCGATCACGGCGCGCTCGCGGCCGGAGAAGCCGGATTCGCCCCAGCCGTACAGTCCCTGGTCGGTGCTGATCTTCAGCAGCAACTGGTTGCGGTGACCGATCCAGACTGGATGGCAGTCAATGGCGGTGATGCGCATGGGTTTCCCTCCGGCTTGTTGCCTTATGCGTAAGCCGGAGCGGAGGGGCTCGCAAGAGCGCGATGGGGTGGCTACAGTCCCGGAAAATCTACGGGGAGACGGCGATGAAGATCATCGATGTGAAATGCGCGGTGATCGGGCGCAATCCGATTGTGCGCTTGGTGAGCGATGTGGGCATCAGCGGCTATGGCCAGGTGGAGAGCTACAAGCCCTACCTGAAGCCGCACATCCTATATTTCCGCGATGCGCTGCTGGGCGAGGACCCGACCAATGTCGAGCGGGTGATGCTGAAGATCCGCCCGCGCGGTGCGTTCAAGCCCTGGGGCGCGGCGATCAGCGCGATCGAAATGGCGCTATGGGATCTGGCGGGGAAGGCCGCCGGGGTGCCGGTCCACAAGCTGCTGGGCGGCAAGGTGCGCGATCGCGTGCGGGTCTATAACGGGGCGCTGCGCGTGCCGATGGAAGGGCATACGCCTGAGCATTACGCCGCCGAGGCAAAGCGGATGATGGACCTGCCGGAAGGGTTCACCATCGTCAAGCAAGGCATCGCGTTTCACTCGCCGATGAAGCGCGAGGTGCCGGATTACTTCCTGGGCGAGCCAGCGACCGGCAATTTCCACGGCTGGGCCGAACGCGGGCTGCTGACCGAGCGGGGCATGAACCACACGATCGAGTGCGTGGCCGCGATGAAGGACGTGCTGGGCGACAAGGTCGGCCTGGCGCTGGATTGCGGGCCTGGGTGGATGGTGCCCGATGCGATCCGCTTTGCCCGCGCGGTCGAGAAATACAACCTGATGTGGCTCGAGGACATGCTGACCGGGGACTACATCCCCTACGTCAACGCTGACTGCTATCGCGAGGTAACGCGCGCGACGACGACGCCGATCCATACCGGCGAGCAGATCTATCTGCGGCAGAATTTCAAGGACCTGATCGAGAAGAAGGCCGTGCGCGTGGTGGGCCCCGATCCGTGCGACGTGGGTGGCATTGCCGAGCTGAAATGGATCGCGGAATACGCCGACCTGCACGGCATCATGATGGCGCCGCACGGCACCGGCAACGGGCTGCTGGGCCTCGCGGCATTGGTGCAGGTCTGCGCGACCTTGCCGGCGAACTTCATCGCCTTCGAATATCCGAACGGCAAGCCGGACTGGTGGTACGACATCGTCGACGGCCTGCCATCGCCGATCGTCAAGGATGGGTTCATCGAGGTGTGGGACCGGCCCGGAATGGGGGTGGAGATCAACCCGGAGCGGGCGGCACGCTACCTGGCGGCGGAGGATCGCGATTTCTTCGCGTGAGTTCCGCTTTACCTGGGCGCGGCTGGGCGCTTAAACTGAATGATAACGAGAACAATCGACCATAGCTGGGGGAGAAGCGTCATGAAGCACGCGGTAAATCGGCGGAATCTGTTGGCGGGTGCGGTGGCGACGATGGCGCTGCCGGCGGCCGGTGCACGGGCGCAGGGCAGCAAGACCGGCGTTGATGCCGCGACCTGGACGCCAGACTACATCACCAAGCTGGCCGGCACTGCGGATTACGACACCGCGGCGGAATGCGCCCGCGTGGTGCCGTTGGATTACAAGGGCCGGCTGACCTACTGGTACTGGGGCGTTAACCAGGCCTCCACCGAGATCGAGAAGCGGATGGACGCCGATTTCTGGGTGGCCTTCGCCAAGACCTATCCGAACATCGAGGTCGTCAAGCAGAACCTCGACTACAACCAGATGCTCGACAAGCTGCGCACGGCCTCTATCGGCAAGTCTGCGCCGATGGTCGCGCGCCTGCCGATCCTGTGGGGATCGGAGTTTGCCGC
This sequence comes from uncultured Rhodospirillales bacterium, assembly GCA_903881515.1. Taxonomy (GTDB): domain Bacteria; phylum Pseudomonadota; class Alphaproteobacteria; order Acetobacterales; family Acetobacteraceae; genus CAIRTN01. The sequence continues at coordinate 18,283 of CAIRTN010000249.1, forward strand.
CAAGGGTCAACTGATGCCGTTCGGCCCCGCCGATGTCGGCTTCGGCGAGGAGGAGTTCTGGCCTGGCGCACTGAAATCGGTGACGTGGAAGGGCAAGCGCTACGGCGTGCCGACCAACAACGAGACGATGGCCTTCATCTGGAACGCGCAGATCTTCAAGGATGCCGGGCTGGACCCCGAAAAGGCGCCGGAGACATGGGACGACGTCGTCGCCTATTCCCGTCAGATCAAGCAGAAGACCGGCAAAAACGGTTACGGCCTGATTGCGCGGGTCAACGCCGGCAACACGCCGTTCCGCTTCATGCCGCAGCTTTGGGCCTATGGCGGCGGCGCGCTTGATGAGGCGGAGGAAAGCCCGACCTACAGCAAGATCCAGATCAACAATGCCGGCTCGAAGGCGGCGCTGCAGGCCGCTTATGACATGTATGTGCGCGATAAGTCGGTGCCGACCTCGGCGCTGACCAATACGCAGACCGAGAACCAGAACCCCTTCATCGCCGGTCAGTTGGCCATGATGATCGCCCACCCCAGCGAATACGCGCTGATGCTGGATATGGCGAAAAAGACCGCCGGCGAGGACCGCAAGGTTGCCGACAACGTTGTGGCCAACATGCGCTACGGCCTGATCCCGCGCGGGCCGAAGCGCCGCGCGGTGGTGTTCGGCGGCTCCAACGCCCATGTCTTCAATCCCGACATCGTCGAAGGCGGCATGGACCTCAAGGCGGTGCGCGCATTCGTGGCGTTCATGACCGGGCCGGAATGGTCGATCAAGCTTGCCTGGAACAACTCCAACCCGGGCAACGTGCGCGCCTTCCGCACCAAATGGATGAAGGAGCGGCTGGAGACCATCCGCTTCCTCAACGTCACCACCTCGATGCTGCCAAATGGCATTCCCTTCCCGGTGCTGCCGCAATCGGCCGAGATCATGAACATCGTCGTACCCAACATGCTGCAGAACGCGTTGACCGGGAAGATGACGGTGGATGCAGCGGCGGAAAACGCGGCCAAGGAGATCAAGAACCTGATTGCCGATCTCTGAGAGGCCGCAGCGATGGCGCTGGCCGTACGCATCTGGCGCCATCGCGCGGACTACGCCTATGTCGCACCGGCTTTGCTGGTGATGCTGCTGGTCATCGCCTATCCCGTGTATTTCACGGTCTATCTGTCGTTCTTCAACACGCCGCCGAACCTGGCGCTCGATGACAAGATCTTCGTCGGGCTGGACAATTACG
>CAIRTN010000250.1 GCA_903881515.1 uncultured Rhodospirillales bacterium
CGGGGTCGCTGTCGAAGAAGGAGGGGGCGGATATCACGTTTACCCCCCTGCTCTCCTCGTCGGCGAAGTCGGGCGTGCTGAAGCTGGAGCAGGTGAAGAGCTATCCCGATCCGGGCAAGATCCTGGGTGCGTTCCGCCCCGCGGGCGGGCCGCGGGTGATCGCGGCGCGGGTGCGTGGGGTGTTGAAGAGCGCGTTCACGGCGCCGCCGGCGCTGGCGGGCGATGCGAAGCGGCCGGAGAATTTCCCGGCCTATATCGCGGCGACGGCGCAGCCGGCCAATCTGGTGGTGGTGGCCGATAGCGACATCCTGGCCGACCGCTATTGGGTGCGGTTGCAGGATTTCTTCGGCCAGCAGGAGCCGACGCCGTTCAGCGATAACGGGCCGTTCGTCGCCAATCTGGTGGGCACGCTCGCCGGCGGCGATGCGCTGATCGGGTTGCGCAGCCGTGGCACCTCGCTGCGGCCGTTCATGCTGGTGGATACGATGCAGCGTGATGCGGAGGCGCGGTTCCGCCGCACCGAACAGGAATTGCAGGCGCATCTGGACGAGACACAAAAGAAGCTGACGGAATTGCGCACCGGGCGCGGCGAACAGGGGGCCAATGCGGTGATCTCCGAAGCGCAGCGCACCGCGATCGACGATCTGCGCCGCGATGCGGTGCAGACGCGGAGCAAGCTGCGGGCGGTGCAGCTGGATCTCAGGCGGGATATCTCGGCGTTGGAGACGATGCTGCGGATCTTCGATATCGCGGTGGTTCCGGTACTTTTGACCTTGATCGCCTTGGTCATGGGCCTGTTCCGACGGGCGCAACGCGCGAGGGCACGGGCATGAAGACGCGCACATCGTTGATCCTGGCTGTTGTTGGCGGGCTGACGCTGGCCGGCGGCTGGGCGTTGGGGCCGGGTTCGTTGCAGGGCTCGAGCATGACGGTGGCGCCGGGCACGCTGGTGTTCCCCGGCATGGCGGCGCGGCTGCAACAGGCGGCGCGGATCGAGATCACCACCAAGGGCGAGACCTTGCATATCGCGCGCAATGGGACCGCCTGGGGGCTGGCTGATCGCGACGGGTTCCGGCTGCAGGGCGACAAGCTGCGCGAGTTGCTGACCGGGTTGACCGAGTTGCGGATCACCGAGCCGCGCACGTCGGACGCCACCCAGTACGGCAAGCTGGGGGTGGACGATCCGAGCGCGAAGGAGACCACGGCCTCGCTGCTGCGGGTGCTGGATGCCAAGGGCGCGCCGCTGGCCGAGTTGATCGTGGGGCACCGGCGGGTGCGCACCGCCGGCAATGTGCCGGAGACGCTGTATATCCGCCGTCCGGGGGAGAAGCAGTCCTGGCTGGCGGAAGGGCGGCTGCCGGTGGATGCCGATCCGCAGCTTTGGTTCGACCGCGATATCGCCAATATCGCCAAGGACAAGATCGCCGGGGTGACGGTGCATCGCGGCGCGGCCGAACTGGTGTTCGGGCTGGCCGATGGCAAGCCGGCGCTGCTGTCGCCGGCTGAGCATCCGAAGCTGGATGACTACAAGCTTGAGGATGTGTTTCGCGGGCTGGAAGGCCTGACGCTGACCGAGGTGCGCAAGGCGGAGAAGGTGCCGGGCGAGAAGATCGGCAGTTCGGAGATCCGGCTGGCCGATGGCGCCGTGGTGGAGGCCATGGTGTATCGCGATGGCAAGGATATCTGGGCGATTTTCGCGGCAAAGGGCGACAGCGTGAAGGACCTCGCGCAGCGCGCGGCGGGATGGGCGTTCCAGTTGGGTTCGTGGAAAGAGCAATCGCTGGTTCCGGGGCTGGACGACATCAAGGCGAGCGAACCGGAAGCGCCGGCGAAGCCGACGCAGTGAGCCGGGAATACCCTGCCCGGCCGATCGTTGGCATCGGCGTGGTGGTATTGCGGCCGGGCGGCGTGTTGCTGGCCCAACGCGGCAAGCCGCCACGGGTGGGGTCATGGACGCTGCCAGGGGGCGCGCAGCATATCGGCGAGACCGCGGAGGACGCGGCGCGGCGGGAGTTGCGGGAAGAGACCGGGCTGGGCGTGGGTTCGCTGCATTTTGCGGCGCATGTCGACGCGATTACCCACGATGCGGTTGGGCGGGTGCAATATCACTACACGATCCTGGATTTCGCCGCGCTGTGGACCGGTGGCGAGGCGCGGGCGGGGGACGATGTGTCCGAGGTCGTGTGGGCGGAATTCGACGCGTTGCAGCCCTATGGGCTATGGAGCGAGGCGCATCGGGTGATCGGGATTGCCCGGCGCCTGCTGGGTGTGTGAGCCGGGTCACGCCGGACTCGCAATGGGTCTGCTAAGATTACGAAATTTCGGAGGCGTGCATGAGGTTCCTGCTCCTGTTGATCCTGGCCGCGGCGGCGGGCGCCTGGTTCTATCCGCCCTATGCCGAGGGCACGCCCAATAGCTGTGCGGCGTTCGAGAAGAAGCTGAACGGGCTGGTGCAGGCGGAAACGAAGAAGCTGCCGGCCGGGGTCAGCGCCGATCCGCGCGTGGCGGGGCTGATGGGCATGTTTAGCGCCGCGGTACAGACAGCCAACGGCATGATCGCCGAGATGTATATCAAGCAGAATTTTCCGCAGTTGCCGCCGTCGATTGGCTGCGTCGCGGCGTATTGGAAAATCACCTTCGATCCGGACCTGAGCCAGTATGTGAAGGGAAGGATGCCGCAACTGCGCTGAGCGATCAGCCGGCGTAGGGCTCCAGGATCGCGCCGAGGTCGCGCGGTCGCGCGGCGGGGTCGCTGAGCAGGGCGCGGCCGGCGACGTCGTCGAGGTGGTGTTGCATGAGCCGGGCCGCGGCATCGCCATCACGGCGGCGCAGCGCCTCGATGATATCGCGATGTTCGCGCACGCCGCATTCGGCGGAATGCGGCCGGCCGTACAGCGCGAGGATCAGCGAGCAGCGGGAGACCAGTTCGGCGACATAGCCGAGCAGCACCTGATTGCCGGCGAGTTCGGCGAGCAGGATGTGAAACTCGCCGGCCAGGCGTATCGAGCGCGTGTCGTTGACACCGAGGCTGGCGGTCTCCTCGGCCAGATGCGCCTCAAGCCGGGCGATATCGTCGGGGCCGGCGCGGGCGGCGAGACGGCGTGTGGCCTCGAGTTCCAGGCAGCGGCGCATTTCAAAAATATCGGTGGCTTCGGCCAGAGTGGGGCGGGCGACTTCGGCGCCGCGATTTGCGCGGATATGCACCAGCCCTTCCGATTGCAGGCGTGACAATGCGCCGCGCACCAGCGTGCGGCTGACGCCGAAGCTGCGGCCGATCTGATCCTCCGGCAGTTTATCGCCGGGGGCGAGCGCCTGTTCGATGATCGCACGGCGCAGGCCGGCGTAGACTGTGTCCGCACGTGTCGGGGCCATGGCGCATCTTGTATACGATTCCGGGTGCATGCAATCCCACCGATATGCGCACAAAACGGGCAACAATTTGAACGATGCGAAGGGTGCAAATTTTGTTGGCAGAATTTCTGTATGCCAATATTGTATACAATATATTGACGCAAAATCTGGAGATATCGCATGCGCCGCGCCCGATCCGCCCTGCTCGCCCTCAGCCTGCTGCTGCCCGGGGCCGTCGCCCATGCCGATGGCAACACCCTGCGGTGGGCGGCACAGCGCGATATCGCGTCGCTGGATCCGGATTCCTTCGGGGACACCTTCACCCTCGCTTTCCTGAACCATGTCTATGAGGGTCTGGTGCGCTATGACGCGGCGTTGAATGTTGAACCGGCGCTGGCGACGTCGTGGGAAGTGATCACGCCGACGACTTGGCGGTTTCATCTGCGCGCGGGGGTGAAGTTTCACGACGGCGCGGCGTTTGGCGCGCAGGACGTGGTGGCGTCGTTGAAGCGGGCGACGCATGACTCTTCGCCGTTGAAGGGCAATCTCTCCGCCTTCAAGGACGCCAAGGTGGTCGACCCGCTGACCGTCGATGTCGAGTTGAACAGCGCCTATCCGCTGTTGCTGAACGATCTGACCAATATCTACATTTTCAACAACGCCTGGCTGACGGCGAACCATACCGAAATGCCGACCGATGTCGGCAAGGGCATCGAGGGCTACGCCACCACCCACACCAACGGCACCGGCCCGTTCGTGCTGGAGAGCCGGGCGGCGGACCAGCGCACGGTGCTGACGGTCAATCCGGCCTGGTGGGACAAGCCGAAGCATAACGTGACGAAGATCGATTTTACCCCGATCACCTCGGATGCGACCCGGCTGGCGGGGCTGATCTCCGGCCAGGTGGATTACACCAATGCGGTGCCGTTGCAGACGGTCAACCGGCTGGAGGGCGCGGCCGGGGTGAAGCTGCTGGCGGCGACCGAATTGCGGCTGGTGTTTCTGACGATGAACCTGAACGACAAGCTGGTCGGCTCCGACGTCACCGACCGCAACCCGTTGCGCGATCTGCGGGTGCGCCAGGCACTTTACCAGGCGATGGATGCCGAGGGGATCAAGCGCAGCCTGATGCGCGGGTTCTCGCGGCCGACCGGGGCTTTGGTGGCCCCCGCGATCCCGGGCTACACGCCGGCGCAGGAGCCGCGACTGGCGTTCGACGAGGCCGCGGCCAAGAAGCTGCTGGCCGACGCCGGCTATCCCAACGGCTTCAGCCTGTCGCTGGTGTGCGCCAGCGATGGGCTGGTGAACGAGGAAGCGATCTGCAACGCCGC
>CAIRTN010000251.1 GCA_903881515.1 uncultured Rhodospirillales bacterium
CCCCCATGCCAATCTGCGCATCGCCGATGCCGAGGGTGGCACAGCCTACAATCTGGCCGACGCCGAGGGCGGCACTGAATTCCAGAACGCCGAGGCCGACACCGGCCACGTGCTGACGGTCGCCGATGCCGAAGGCGGCACCGTCGCCCGCGTGTCCTGACCGCGCCGCTTTTCCCTCCAGCGACGCCTGCGACAGGGCCTGGCCGGCAACGGCCGGGCCTTCGCGTTTTCTGGGTCGTACGACAGTTCGATCCATCGTCCCGCACCATCGGTGCCATGTGCGGCGCGCATGTATCGCGAAGTCAGGGTGTCGGCAATTTATTGAATATAAACAGCAAAACCCAACTACGTTGCGGACAGTCGATATAACGGGTTTGGTGTGAACGCGGGTTAATGTGCCGGCCCTCCGGCGTTCACCTCGAGGGGTTTAAATCTCTTCTCATGGCGGGAGAGATCGAAGCAGATCAGATCCGCCAGGCTTTCCGACAGACGCCCGATCCGCGCCTCCGGATACGTTGAGGAGACAGATCATGCGTAAACTTCTTCTTGCCGGTTTCGCCGCGTTTGCTCTGGTTGCCTTCGCGGCTCCCCATGTGACCCTGCGTGTTGCCGATGCCGAAGGTGGCACGGCGTACAACGTGGCCGACGCCGAGGGCGGCACTGTCTACACCGTCGCCGATGCCGAGGGTGACACGGCTTACAATATGGCCGACGCCGAGGGCGGCACCGTCTACAACGTCGCCTGAACCAACAGCGTCACCGCCGGTTGGTGACGTTAGCGAGAGGGCCCGGCCGGCAACGGCCGGGCCCTTCGCATTTGCGACCTGCCCCCCCGCATGCTACCGCGCGACACATGAAGCGTGTGCTGCAACATCCGGCGGTTCAGGCTGTCCTGGCATGGATCGTCAGCCGCTATCTGCGCTTCGCGCTGGGCACCACGCGCTGGACCCTGCATGGCGAGGCGCATCTGACCCCCTTTGCCGCCGGCACCCCCGGGGTGATCGCGTTCTGGCATGAACGCCTGCCGCTGATGCCCGCGCTTTTGCTGCGCGCCCGGCGCAGCCGGCCAGACCTGGCCGCCCATATCCTGGCCAGCCGCCACCGCGATGGCCGCTTCCTCGGCGAGATCATGCGCGGTTTCGGCGTGGGCGTCGCCCATGGCTCGACCGCGCGCGGCGGGCAGGACAAGGGCGGCGCCGCCGGGGCGCGCAGCCTGCTGTCCGCGCTCGCCGAAGGCAGCCACGCGGTGATCACCCCCGACGGCCCGCGCGGCCCGCGCCGGCAGGCCGCCCCCGGCGTCGCCCAGCTTGCCGCCCGTGCCGGGGTGCTGGTGCTGCCCTGCGCGGCGCAGACGCGCTGGCACATCGTGCTGCCCACCTGGGACCGGATGATCCTGCCTTTGCCGTTCGGCCGCGGCGCGCTGGTCTGCCACCCCGCCTTGCCGGGTGGGGACACGCTGGAGGCGATCGCCAGCGCGATGAGCGCGGCCGCCGACGAGGCCGATGCGCTATGCGCCTGATCTACCACCTGATCGCCACCCTGCTGGCGCCATTCCTGCGCCTGTACCTGGCCAGGCGGGCCCGCCGCGGCAAGGAAATCGCCACCCGCCTGCCCGAGCGCTATGGCATTGATGCCACGCCCCGGCCGCCGGGCCGTCTGCTGTGGCTGCACGCCGCCAGCGTGGGCGAAAGCGTCTCGATCCTCCCGGTGCTCGCCGCGCTGCCGCCCGAACTGTCGGTGCTGCTCACCACCGGCACCGTCACCTCCGCCGCACTGCTCGGTGAGCGCCTGCCCGCCCTCGGCCTTGCCTCGCGCGTGTTTCACCGCTTCGTCCCGCTTGACGTGCCGGCCTGGGCCGCCCGCTTCCTCGACCATTGGCGCCCCGACGCGGCAGCCTTCGTCGAGAGCGAGATCTGGCCCAACCTGCTCGCCGCCTGCGACGCACGGCATATCCCGCGTGCCCTGCTCAACGCACGCCTCTCGCCGCGCAGCGCCGTCGCCTGGCGTCGGATGCCGGGGTTCGCCCACCGGCTGTTCGCCGGCTTCGCCTGGGTCCACCCGCAATCCGAGCCCGACGCCGCCCGCCTGCGCGCCCTGGGCGCCACCGCCATCGTCGCCGGGGGCAACCTGAAGTTCGCCGCACCTCCGCTGGCGGTGTCCGAGGCCGAGCTTGCGCGCCTGCGCGCCCTGATCGGCGATCGCCCGGTCTGGCTCGCCGCCAGCACGCGGGAAGGGGAGGGGGCAATCGCGCTCGCCGTGCACGCCCGCCTCGCCGAGCTTCACCCCGGCCTGCTGACCATCATTGTGCCCCGCCAGCCCGCCGACGGCGCCGCTCTGGGCCCGCTGCGCCGCAGCCTCGGCGCGCCGCCGCCGCAGGGTGGCATCTGGATCGGCGATACGCTGGGGGAGATGGGGCTTTATTACCGCCTCGCCCGCATCGCGTTCGTCGGTGCCTCGCTGGTGCCGATCGGCGCGCAGAACCCGCTTGAGCCTGCCCGCCTCGGATGCGCCGTCGCCATGGGCCCGCACGGCTTCAAGAACGCCGAGGCCATTGCGCTGCTGTGCGACGCCGGCGCGCTCGCCGTTGTTGCCGACGCCGCAGCCCTCGAAGCCTGGGTCGACGATCTGCTGCGGCACCCCGCCAAGGCCGCCGCCATGGGCCAGGCTGGCACCGCCGCCGCCAGCCGCGCCGCCGACCTGCCCGCGGCTCTCGCAGCCAGGCTCGCGGCGCTATGACCCCTCCCGCTTTCTGGCAGCACGACGGCCTGCTGCCCCGCCTGCTTGCCCCGCTCGGTTGGTGCTATGCCGCCGCCACCGCCCGCCGCGTTGCCATGCCAGGCTGGCGGGCGCCGGTGCCGGTGATTTGCTGCGGCAACGCCAGCGCCGGCGGCTCGGGCAAGACCACCCTGGCGCTGGATCTTGGCCAGCGGCTGCAAGGCGTTGCTTTCCTCACCCGCGGCCATGGCGGCACAGCAATCGGCCGCGTCGATGCCGCCGACCCTGCCCGCTTCGGTGACGAGGCCCTGTTGCTCGCCCAGGTGGCGCCGACCTATGTCGGCGCCGACCGTGCAGTCGCGGCGCGGCAGGCGATCGCCGACGGCGCGCGCGTGCTGGTGATGGACGATGGATTGCAGAACCCCGGCCTGGCGAAGGATGTCTCGCTGCTGGTGATCGATGGCGAGGCAGGCTTCGGCAATGGCCGGCCGATCCCGGCCGGACCGTTGCGCGAACCAGCCGGTGTGGCGGCGGCGCGCTGTACGGCGGCGGTATTGATCGGTCCCGACCGCACCGGCGCGCTGGCACAGATCGGCGCCTTGCCGGTGCTGCGGGCCAATCTGGTTGCCACCGATGCGCCAACAGGCGAGCGGGTGCTGGCGTTCGCCGGCATCGGGCGTCCGGAGAAATTCGCGACGACGCTGCGTGCGGCCGGTGTCGAGATTGCCGGGTTCACGCCGTTCCCCGATCATAATCGCTACACCGAAGCCGATCTACAGGCGCTCCAGGCGCAGGCGACCCGGCTCGGCGCTACACTGGTCACCACCCCGAAAGACGCCGTGAAGCTGCCGCCCGGTTTTGCTCAGGTGGTCGGCGTGCGTCTGGACTGGGAAGACAAGGCGGCGCTGAGGAGGCTTATGCCGGTTCCCTGAACCGCTCCACCCCGGCGATCAACGCCCGCCGCGTGCCGGGTTCCAGCGCGGAATGCCCTGAATCCGGCACCATGGTCAGCGGCACCCCCGGCCAGGCCGCGGCCAGGGCATGGGCGGTGAACGGCGGGCAGATCATGTCGTAGCGGCCTTGAATGATCTCGGCGGGAATGCCGGCGATACCGTCCATCCCGGCCAGCAGGCCGCCCTCGCGCAGGAACAGCCCGTTAACGAAGTAATGCGCCTCGATCCGCGCCAGCCCCAACGCCGCGGGGTCCTGCGCCGGGTTGTGCACCGGTTCCGGCCCGGACAGCAGGGTGCTGCAGGAGCCCTCGTAATTCGCCCAGACCCGCGCCGCCGGCAGGTGCACCGCCGGGTCGGGGTCGATCAGCCGGCGATGGTAATTGCCCAGCAGGTCGCCGCGTTCCTCCGGCGGCAGGAATTCGACGAATTTTGCATGCGCCTCTGGGAACACCGTGCCGATGCCGTGCATGAACCAGTCAAGCTCGACCGGACGGCCGAGGAAGATGCCGCGCAGCACCAGCGCGCTCACCCGCTCGGGATGCGCCTGCGCATAGGCCAGCGCCAGGGTGGAGCCCCACGAGCCGCCGAACACCACGAACCGCTCGATGCGCAGATGCCGGCGCAGCCGCTCGATATCCTCCACCAGATCCGGCGTGGTGTTGGCGGTCAGATCGCCGGCCGGCGTCGAGCGTCCGGCGCCGCGCTGGTCATAGATCACCACCCGCCAATGCGATGGATCGAAAAAGCGCCGGTGCACGATCCCGGCGCCGGCACCGGGCCCGCCGTGCAGGAACAGCACCGGCTGGCCGGTGGGGTTGCCGATCTGCTCCCAATACATGACGTGGCCATGTGTCAGCGGCAGGGTACCGGTTTCGAAAGGGGCGATATCGGGGAAAAGGTCACCACGGGGCATGCCATACCCTACACGCAACGCGGGCGCATGGACCAGGGCCGGCGGCTCTGTCACAAACGATCAGCATCGGATGAGGTCACATGGACCGTTTATGGGTATTTCTGGGTGCCGTCGCGGGGGCGCTGGCGGTCGGCGCCGCGGCGATGACTGCGCATGCTCCGGGTTGGGGCAGCACCGCGATGCGCGACGCAGTGCAGATACTGGGCTGGCACGCGCTGGCGCTGGTCGCCACCGGCATCTGGGCGCGCCGGGGCGGTGTGCTGGCGCATCTGGCGGGAATTGCCTTCGTTTGCGGCACCATCATGTTCGTGGGCGCGGTCTATGCCTCCAGCCTGCGCGGCATCCGGCTTGACCGGGTGGCGCCTGCTGGCGGGATTACCCTTATGGTGGGATGGGTGCTGCTGGCGCTGTCGGCGCTGCGCGCGCGATGATCGGCGCGGCCTATCTGGCGCCCGAGGGGCTGGAACCGGTGATGACGGCTGCCCTGGCGCGGCAGGGCATCGCGATTAACCGCTGGCACGGCCGGCTGGCGCTGTGCGAGGCGCCGCCGGTTGTCTGTCCCTGGGCGCTGGATATCTGGACCGCGCCGCGCGAGATCGCCATCACCTCGGTGAAATCCGCTGCCGATGCGCTGCGCGCGATGCAGCGCAACTGGTCCTCCTACGGCGTGGAGCATCATCGCCGGATGGCCCTGATCACCGAGCGTCTGCCGCCAGTGAAAGCCCGCCGGCTGGTGTTTCCCGAACCGGCCCCCACCGGCCATCTCGGTGCCTGGACGCTGCTGGCGCCCGACCTGATGCTGGCCAGCCCGACCAAGACAAGCGCCTTCGTCAACGGCGAATGCCTGTTCGAGGAAGACCATATCGGCCCGCCCAGCCGCGCCTATCTGAAGATCTGGGAGGCCTGGGACCGCTTCGGCGAATGGCCGGCACCCGGCGCACGCTGCTTCGATCTGGGCGCCACGCCTGGCGGCTGGACCTGGGCGGCGGCGAAGCTTGGCGCCGAGGTCACCGCCATCGACCGTGCGCCGCTGGCCGATAAGGTGGCCGCCATGCCAGGCGTCAGCTTCCGCGCCGGCAACGCCTTCACCATGGCGCCGGAGCCCGCCGACTGGCTGCTGAGCGATGTCATAGCCTATCCCGGCCCGCTGCTGGACCTGGTGCAGCGCTGGATCGCCGCCGGCGTCGTCGGCCGCATCATCTGCACCATCAAGTTCCAGGGCGAAACCGATCACGAAGCCGCCGACGCTTTCGCCGGCATCCCGGGCGGGCAGGTGATGCATCTGTTCCACAACAAGCACGAGCTCACCTTCTGCTGGCGCCGCCCCGCCGCGCCCTGATCCTGCACAGATTCTCGACAATCCCCGGGCTGAATATGCCTGCGCAATAACCATTGCGGGGCGAGCCGCGGGGAATTGCCCGTTCCGCGCGCCGAATCGATGTTGGCACGATGCTTGCTTTACCAGCCCTGGACTGGCGGCACATATCGTGCCGCATCGTCAATAAGGGAAGGGCTTCATGACAACGTTCAGCAAATGGCTGCGGGGTACGGCACTGGCCGCTACCGCGTTCGCCGCATCGATCGCGGCGCCGGCACTCAGCACTCCGGCTTATGCGCAGGCGACCATCAAGGTCGGCATCCTGCACTCGCTCTCCGGCACCATGGCGATCAGCGAGACCACGCTGAAGGACGTCATGCTGATGCTCATCGAGCAGCAGAACTAGAAGGGCGGTCTTCTGGGCAAGAAGATCGAGGCGGTCGTCGTCGACCCCGCGTCGAACTGGCCGCTGTTCGCCGAAAAGGCCCGCCAGCTGATCACCGTCGACAAGGTCGCCGCCGTGTTCGGCTGCTGGACCTCGGTATCGCGCAAGTCGGTGCTGCCGGTGTTCGAAGAGACCAACAGCATCCTGTTCTACCCCGTCCAGTACGAGGGCGAGGAGAGCAGCAAGAACGTGTTCTACACCGGCGCCGCGCCGAACCAGCAGGC
>CAIRTN010000252.1 GCA_903881515.1 uncultured Rhodospirillales bacterium
GTCCGCGGTACCGCGGGCGGGGTTTTCTTTTGTCTGGGGGCGGCCCATCCTGAGGGCAACGACATTCCGGGGTAAACGACATGAACACGACCGCTCCCGTTCGCTATGGCGTGCTGGGCGCCGCCAATATTGCGCGGCAGTTCACCAAGGGGATGGCGGGGTCGAAGGTCGCCTCGGTAGACGCGGTGGCCAGCCGCGATGGGAGGAAGGCCGCGGCGTTTGCAGCCGAGACCAGTATCCCGCGGCATCACGGTTCCTACGAGGCGCTGCTGGCCGACCCGGCGATCGAGGCGATCTACATCCCGCTGCCGAACGATCTGCATGCGGAGTGGGCGATCAAGGCGGCCGAAGCAGGCAAGCATGTGCTGTGCGAAAAGCCGCTGGCGGTGACGGTCGGGGAAGCCCGCGCCATGTTTGCTGCGGCGCGGGCCAATGGCGTGCACCTGGCCGAGGCCTATCCCTACATGTCGCAGCCGCAGACCCTGCGCACGCGTGCGCTGCTGGCCGAGGGCGTGCTGGGGCCGGTGCAGACCATTACCGCGGCCTTCGGCTTCGGGCTGGTGCACCCCGACGGCACGCCGAAGGGCGACCCGGCGAATATCCGGCTTGATCCCGCGCGCGCCGGCGGCGGGTTGCTGGATGCCGGCACCTATTCGATGAGCATGGCCCGCATCGCCGCCGGCGAGCGCCCCACGCGCGTGCTGGCGACCGGGCGCAACACCAAGACCGGGGTGGATCAGACCATCGTGGCGATCCTCGAATTCCCCTCCGGCGCCATCGCGATGGTGAGTTCCTCGATGTCGAGTTCGTTTCACCGCTACGCCATCATCGTCGGTGCCGAGGGCGTGCTGGAGACCAGCTACAGCAACCACGCGCCGGACAGCGGCAAGCTTGCGCTGCGGCTGAAGCGCGGCGTGCCGGGCACGGTGCCGTTCGAGACCATCGAGATCGAGGGCGACGACGGGTTCCGGGCCGAAGGCGAGTCCTTCGCGCGGATGATCCGGCTGGGGGCGGCGGAGTGGAACGGCGCCAGCGAGGCCGAATCGATTGATACCGTTCTTGCCTTGCAGGCGATCGCCGCCAGCGCGAAAACCGGGACTTGGGTCGACCTGGGCAGCTGAAGCCCGGGCAGGGAGGACACGACAATGAAACGCCGCAGCTTCATCGCCGGCAGCGCGAGCCTGCTTGCCGCGCCTGCCATCGCGCAGAATACCCGTGCCAACACGCTTCGCTTCGTGCCGCAGGCCAATCTGAGCGTGCTCGACCCGGTCTGGACCACCGCCACGGTCACCGGCGAGCACGGCAACTATGTGTTCGACACGCTGTATGGCGCCGATGCGAAGCTGCGGGCTCGGCCGCAGATGGCTGAGAGCCACGAGGTCTCCGCCGATGGCCGCACCTGGCGCATCCGGCTGCGTGAGGGGCTGTGGTTCCATGACGGCACGCCGGTGCTAGCGCGGGATTGCGCGGCCAGCGTGGCGCGCTGGGCCAAGCGCGACAGTTTCGGCCAGTTGCTGGACCGGGTGACCGAGAGCTTCGGCGCCGCCGATGACCGCACCATCGAGATCAGGCTGAAGAAGCCGTTCCCGGCGTTGTTGGACGCGATCGGCAAGGTCGAAGGCCCGGCCTACATCATGCCGGAGCGGCTGGCGAAGACCGATCCGAACACCGCGGTGAAGGAGATGATCGGCTCCGGCCCGTATCGCTTCCTGCCCGTCGACTACAATTCCGGCAGCCGTGTCGCCTATGAGAAGTTCGAGCGCTACACGCCGCGCAGCGAGCCGGCGGAGTGGATGTCGGGCGGCAAGATTCCGTATTTCAAGCGCATCGAGTGGATCGTCATCCCCGACAACGCCACCGCCGCTGCCGCCCTGGGCAATGGCGAGGTGGACTGGTGGGAACGCCCGCTGGTCGACCTGATCCCGTCGCTGAAGAAGAACCCGGCGGTGACGGTGCAGGTGGCCGATCCCGGCGGGCGGTTGGCGCTGATGCGGATGAACCATCTGTACAAGCCGTTCGACGCGCTGAAGGTGCGCCGCGCCTTCCTGGCCGCCGTGCGCCAGGAGGACTACATGCGCGCCGCCCGCGGCGACGATGAGAGCCTGTGGACCAGTTGCCGCAGCCTGTTCCCGAAAGGCACGCCGTATTTCGCCGATATCGGCGATGCGGTGATGCCGGGCGATCTCAACGTCGCGAAACGGCTGCTCGACGCCTCCGGCTATGCCGGGGAGAAGATCGTGGTGATCAACCCCACCGACTTCCCCGATATCGGGCCGCTGGGGCAGATCACCAATGAGTGGATGAAGAAGCTGGGCGTGAATGTCGATTTCGCCGAGACCGACTGGGGCACCGTGGTGCAGCGCCGCGCCTCGCGCGAGCCGGTGACCAAGGGCGGCTGGAGCGTGTTCCACACCACCGGCTCGGCGGCGACCTATGCCTCGCCCGCGACCAACTATCTGGTGCGCGGGCAGGGCGAGGCGGGCTGGAACGGCTGGTGGAAAAGCGAGCAGGCCGAGACGATGGCCGAATCCTGGCTCAACGCCACCGATCCGGCCGAGCAGGCCAAACTGGCCGGAGCACTCGGCCGGCTGGCAATGGAGGATGTCTCGGCCGTGCCGGTGGGACAGTTCTACCTGCAGACCGCCTTCCGCAAGTCGATCAGCGGCGTGCTGCAAGGCCCGGCGCCCTATCCCTGGAACGTTCGTCCCGTCTGAAGGAGCCGCCGATGCCCAGCCGCATGATCAATGGCTACGAACTGCACTACGCCGAATCCGGCAGCGGCGAACCGCTGGTGCTGGTGCATGGCACGCTGAACGACCAGCGTAGCTGGGCGGCGCAGATGCAGGTGCTGGGCGAGCGCTACCATGTCCACGCGCTCAGCCTGCGGCATTTCTGGCCGGCGCAGTGGGACGGCACCGGGCCCGGCTTCACCATCGCCCAGCACACCGATGACGTCGCCGCCTTCCTGCGCAGCTTCGGCCGCCCCGTGCGGCTGATCGGGCATTCCCGCGGCGGGCATATCGCGTTCCGGGTAGCCCAGCAGTATCCCGATGTGGTCGGCGACCTCGTGCTGGCCGAGCCCGGCGGGGAACTGGATGAGACCCTAGGCGGCAAGCCGGCGACCGGGGCGCAAGCCGCCGGATTCGCCCGCGCCGCCGCCGAGGTCGCGGCCGGGCGGGTGCTGGAAGGCATGATCATGCAGGCCGAAGCCACCGGCGGCCCCGGGGCCTGGCAGCGCCGCCCGGAAATCCGCCGGCAGATCGCGATGGACAACGCCCGCACCCTGCTGGGTCAGGTCAACGAGAACCGGCTGCCGTTCTCCCGCGCCGCTGCCCAAGCCATTCGCAGCCGCACGCTGTTGCTCAACGGCGCACTGACGCAGCCGAACTTCATCACGGTGATCGAGGCGCTGGCCCCGGTGATCGCG
The DNA here is from genome assembly GCA_903881515.1 of uncultured Rhodospirillales bacterium. GTDB lineage: Bacteria > Pseudomonadota > Alphaproteobacteria > Acetobacterales > Acetobacteraceae > CAIRTN01. The sequence continues at coordinate 3,428 of CAIRTN010000252.1, forward strand.
GATTGCCGGCGGCAGGTGATCCCCAACGCGACGCATGGCATGCAGGCGGATAATCCGGCGGCATTCAACGCGGCGGTGCTGGATTTCTTCGCGGGCGGTTGAGGGCTATTCCCTAGGCGCGACCGCCACGGCCACCTCGTTGCGCCGTAACGGCGGCAGGGTCCAGGGCGGATCGTAGAACCAGGCCTGCACCGCCCCTGCCGGGCGCCAGGCCGTCCCCGACAGGGCGGCGAGCAACGCCGCCTGTCGTTCGGCCACAGCTTCCTTGCCGCGATCGCCGGTGAAACCCAGCACGGCGATCGTTTCGCCGGGGACCTCGACCAGGTGCACCGCGGGGTCGTTAGGCTGCGGCAGGTTTGCCAAGGTCGATCCGGCGGGCAGGAAGAAGCTGATCACCCAGCGTCCCTCCGCGTCGGTGCGCCGGGCCACCGGCGCAGTCATCGCGATCTGCCGGCCCTGCTGCGCGACCGGGGCGGTCATCGCGATCTTGGTGTTGTCTCTGTTGCCGCCAAAGATATAGCCGGCCAGCAACCGAAATCCCTGGTTGCGCGCGGCCTCTTCATCGCCGGCAATGGCAGTCTCCGCCGCGACCCGGGGCGCGTAATCGCGGATCTCCACGGCGCCCACGCTGGCGCGCTTGGTGAAACGCGGCTCTTCGGTGCCTGAGCGAATTCCCACAACGGAACATCCCGCGAGCAGTAATCCGGACAATGCCGCCATGATCGGGTTTGCCATCTTGGGTACCTGTCCAGATCGAAAAAAAGGCCGGGAAGCGGCTGCTTCCCGGCCCCGATGAACGCAATCCTGTCAGCTCAGTTGTTGGAACTGCGGTTGCCCAGCAGTTGCAGCAGCATGAGGAACAGGTTGATGAAGTTCAGCAGCAGGGTCAGGCTGTCGAACACCGCCCGCTTGGCCGCATTGTCGGTGCCCGAGGCGTAGGCGAAGTTCACGTAGTCGGCCTTGATCCGCTGCGTGTCGTAGGCGGTGAGGCCGACGAAGACCAGCACGCCGATCACACTGATGGCGAACTGCAGCGCGGAGCTGCCGACGAACATGTTGACCAGGCTGGCGATGATGATGCCGAACAGGCCCATCATCATGAAGCTGCCCATCTTCGTCAGGTCCGACCGCGTGGTGTAGCCGTAGATCGACATCGAGGCGAAGGTCGCCGCGGTGATGAAGAAAACGCGGACCACCGACTCGTGTGTGTAGACCAGAAAAATATTGGTCAGGCTGGCGCCCATCGCCACGCAGAAGGCCCAGAACAAGCCTTGCACCGCAGTGGTCGATAGTTTGTTCACACCGATGTTCAACACCAGCACAAAGGCCAGCGGGGCGAACATGCTGAGGTAGGCGAGGCCGCCGGCCACCCGCATCGGGCCGCGCAGCGTCATCTCCATCGGATAGAACAAGTCCAGCAGGCTGGTGCTGGCGATTGCGTATGCAACGATGCCGGTAAGAACCAGGCCGCCGGCCATCCAGTTGTAAACGCGCAGCATGTAGGCACGCAGCCCGGCGTCCAACACCGCGGCCGTATCAGTGCGGCTGGCACCGGGGTAGGTCCGATAATCGGGACTGAAAGCCATCTGTTGTCTCTTCCCATTGCGGGCGCTGTTGCCCGTCTGCGCTAGTTTGGACTGTGTGGCGCAGCGTTCAAGCAAAATTGTGTTAATGTCGGGTATTGCACGAATTTCATGCTTACTCGTTGCGCAGCCAGGGCGCCGCTTTCGCCCGCAACGCCGTCTCGGTGCCGGCAAAACCGAAGCCGAGCATCAGGAGTACGCAGCCGCCGACCGTGAGCGACACCGTGCCCGGCAGGAACGCCCAGTCGGTCTGCATCACGAAGCGCATCACCCCCCAACCGGCGGCAGTGCCAACCACGGCGGCCACCAGACCGGCGACGGCGCCGAGGATGCCGAATTCCACCAGCCAGGCCAGACGGATCTGCATCCGCGAGGCGCCGAGCGTCTTCAGGATCACCGCGTCGCGAATCCGCCGCCGCTGCCCGGCCGCGACCGCGCCCCCCAGCACCAGCGCGCCGGCGGCCAAGGTGAGCGAGCCCGTCGCCGCCAATGCCCCGGCCAGTTGCCCCAGCAGGTCGCCCACCGCTTTGAGCACATCGGCGACGCGAATGCCGGAGACGTTGGGCAGCGCGTCGGTGACCGCGCGCAGAAGCCCGGCCTGCCCGGCCTCCGGCAGGCGAAGAGTGGCGATATGGGCGTGTGGCGCGCGCTCCAGCAGGCCTGGGCTGGCGATCATGGCGAAATTGATGCCCAGCGTGCGCCAGGCGACGTCGCGCAGATTGGCGATCTGCAGGTCGATATCGCGGCCGAGCACGTTGACGCGAATGGTGTCGCCGACCTGCACGCCCCAGCCTTTGGCCAGGCCGGCATCGAAGGAAACCAACGGCTTGCCCTGATAATCTGCCGGCCACCATGAACCGGCGGCGAGGCGGGTATTCTCCGGCATCGCGCTGGCATAGGTCAGGCCGCGATCGCCGCGCAGCGCCCAGGCGCTTTCCGGCGTGGCGGCGACCTTGTCGGCCGGCACCCCGTTCACCGAGACGATGCGCGCCCGCAGACTTGGCACCGTCTTCAGGTCGGTGACCGTGCCGTTGGCGTCCAGGATCGCCTTGAACCGCGGCAACTGGTCGTTCTGGATGTCGATGAAGAAGAAGCTGGGCGCGCGGTCCGGCAGTTGCTCCTCCACCTGATGGCGCAGATTGCCCTGGATCGAGGCGACGGCGGCCAA
>CAIRTN010000253.1 GCA_903881515.1 uncultured Rhodospirillales bacterium
CCCCTTCGACGTCATCGTCGCCACGCTGGCCTGACAATCGCCCGGCGCGCCCCAGCGCGGAAAATCACGCTTCAAAATGGGGGTGGGTAATTACCCCGCTCATAATGCTTGGAGTATTTCTCGGTGATCAGGTCGGTTTTCACCACGATGGCGACGTCGGTGGTGTTGAACTGGGCGTCGATCACAGCGCCGTCTCCGACGAAGCCGCCGAGGCGGAGGTAGCCTTTGATCAGCGGCGGCAGCGAGGCCAGGGCGCGGCGCGTGTCCAGGGTTGCCGGGTCCTGGCGCAGCATTTCGACGTAGCGGCTGGCGAGCGCCACCGGGCGGATTTCCGGGGGGGCGAGGTGATGGGCTTTGAGGTAGGTCAGTTCCACTGAGAGTGCGTCGGGATCGGTGCCAGGCAGGCTGGCGCAGCCGAACATCAGATCGATATCATGGCGGAACACATAGGCCGCGATGCCGCGCCACAGCAACTGCATCACCGCGCGGTTGCGGTAATCGAGGTGCACGCAGGAACGGCCGAGTTCCATCAGCCGCGGCGCGGCCTTGATGACGGGTGCAATGTCGTATTCATCGGCCGAGTAGAAGCGGCCGAGCCGGTCGGCGGCGCTGCGGCGGATCAGGCGGTAGGTGCCGACGACGCCGGCGGCGCCCTCGCCGCGGTTGTGGTCAACGACCAGCAGATGGTCGGCCACGGTGTCGAACACATCGCGATCGCGCTGACTGGTCAGGGTTGCGGCGTCGGGATGGGCGCCCATCTCGCGGTAGAACACGTCGTAGCGCAGCGCCTGAGCGGCATCGATTTCGGCCTCGCTGACGGCCAGGCGGACGCCGAGCGCTCCCGTGCGCTGTTCCTCGAAGCCGGCGTCCTTATCCATGATCATCATCGTCCGCGTGCCTTTGCAGTGGCTGTTCGCACCGTATCGGCGCGACGCCGGCCGAACAATTCCAGCCGGTGTGAAACCAGGTCAAAGCCCAGGCGTGCGGCGATTTCGGCCAGCACGCGCTCATGCTCGGGATCGGCAAATTCGATGACCCGCCCGGTTTCGATATCGATCAGATGGTGGTGCTTGCCGTGCTCGGTTGGTTCATAGCGTGCCCGGCCGCCGCCGAAATCCCGCCGCGCGAGGATGCCGTGTTCTTCCAGCAGGCGCACGGTGCGATAGACGGTGGCGATGGAAATACGCGGGTCGAGTGCGCTGGCGCGGCTGTAGACCACTTCGACGTTCGGGTGGTCTTCGGAGTCCGACAGCACGCGCGCGATCACGCGGCGCTGGCCGGTCATCTTCAAGCCCTTCTCGATGCATAAGCGCGCGATGCGGCTTTCCATCCCGTCCCCTGCATGCCCACCCGACGCCGGTTGAACGTCAAGCCATGAAACGACCGGCCGACTTGGCCAGCGGGGTCATCGGTTAGCCGAAATACTGCGCCTCTGTCCAATCCGGGCCGGCGGCACCGCCGCCGGCCCGCTGGATCAACGCTTGCCGCGCGGCTTGGTGCCGAGGCCGATCTTCTTGGCCAGGCTGGAACGATGGCTGGCGTAGTTCGGGGCGACCATCGGATAGTCCGGCGGGAGATGCCAACGCTCGCGGTACTGCTCCGGCGTCATAGCGTACGCAGTCTTGAGATGGCGCTTCAGCATCTTCAGCTTTTTGCCGTCTTCAAGGCAGACGATGTGGTCGGGGAATACCGATTTCTTCACCGGAACGGCCGGCTGCGGCTTGTCGGGCGCGGAAGGCTCGCGGCCAACCGAGGACAGGGTGCGGTAGACGTCCTGGATCAGGGCCGGGAGTGCGTCCGTGGTGACAGAATTATTCGAAACATGGGCCGAGACGATTTGCGCCGTCAGCCCCAGCACGTCAGTATGAGATGTATTGTCCGGCATATTTGCCCCTTCCGGCGGTAGAATGTGATGCCATATAGTGGTCAACACCATAGTTTCGCAACGGCTTTTTTTTAGCTGACAAAGCAAACGCAGTCGAAGGCAAGACCAAACGATGACCACTCCGGCTGAGCTTGAGGCGGACCAGACCTTGGACATCACCCGTGAAGTCTGCCCGATGACATTCGTTCGTACACGGCTTGCGCTCGACAGAATGAAGTCCGGCCAGATTTTGCGAGTGTTGCTGCGCGGCGATGAACCGCGCGAAAATGTGCCACGCACTGCGGCGGAGCAAGGTCATCAGGTGCTTGATGCCAGCACCGATGCCGACGGGGTCACCGTTGTGCTGCTGCGCCGGGGTTGAGCGTGCGTTGCAGCACCAAAGCGGTCGATCCATCAGTATAGTAGCGCGGCCGGCGGCCGACCTCGCTGAAGCCGGCGGCATCGTATAAATACCGTGCCGGTTTATTACATTCTGATACTTCGAGAAAGAGCGTCGCCGCGCCGCGCGCGGCGGCTTCGACCGCGGCGGCCTCAAGCAGCGCACGGCCCAGACCGCGCCGCCGTGCATGCGGATGCACAGCGATGGTCAGGATTTCCGCCTCATCGGCGGCCACCCGCAGCAGCACGAAACCGCAAGCCTCGTCGGTGAGCGCGGCCACGCCTGGCTGGGCCATCTGTCCGGCGAGAAATGCGGCGTCCCAGGCTTCCTCGGTGGTGAAGGCCGCCTGATGCAGCGCGGCGAGCGCCGGCAGGTGCGCCAGACCGGCGGCGATCATGGGAGCGGCGGCGGCCGCAATCCGCCGGCTGGCAGCTTTGCCTCGGGCGGATCGACATAGAGCGGTTGCGCCGGGCGAAGCGCGCGTTCGCCGCGCAGGGCCGGTAACGCCGCGCGGGCGACATCGGCGGCCGAGGGCAGGCGCCGGTCGGTCAGCATCACATCGTGGCCGCGCGCGGCCAGCCAGGCGGATACTGCGACGGCTGCATCACCACCGATCGCCACCGGGCCGTCAGGCGTTGGCAGGGAGTCGAGGGCAAAGGGGGCGATGATGCCGTCGCGGTCGAGAAACACCCGGCCACGGCGGCTGTCGATCGCGACCCAGAATGCGCGGTTTTCGAAGGGGCCGGCTGCGGCGAGGGCTTCGGCGACGCTTACCCCGGCAATCGCCAGTCCTGCGCCGGCGGCAAGCCCCTGTGCCAGCGCGATCGCGGCCCGCAGCCCGGTGAAGCTACCCGGGCCGATGCCGACTGCGATCGCATCGAGGTCGGCGGCTGTCATCGCAGCGGTGTTCAGTACCTGCTGCACCCTTGGGGCGAGCAGACCGGCCTGACCCCGGATGGACGCCAGTTGCTGCTCCGCGAGCACCTCGCCATCGGCAAGGATGGCCGCGGAACAGCGGCCCAGCGCCGCATCCAGGCCCAGGATACGCATCAGACCAGGACGGTAGCCTCGTCGAAGCTCAGCCGCGGGGCGCGGTCGAACAGCACGCTGGCATCGCCATGGCCGAGATTGATGAGGAAATTCGCCTTCCAGCCGCGATCGGACAGGAATGCCTCTTCCACCTTCGCCTTGTCGAAGCCGGACATCGCGCCGCAATCGATGCCCAGCGCGCGGGCGGCGAGGATGAAATAGGCGCCCTGCAGCGTGCTGTTACGGAATGCGGTCTCGTTGGCGAGTTCGGCGTTGTTGGCGAACCAGGCACGCGCGTCGGCGTGCGGGAACAGGCGCGGCAGGTAGTCATAGAATTTCGGGTCGTAGGCGACGATGACGGTGACCGGGGCGGTCATGGTCTTTTCCAGGTTGCCGGCCGACAGCGCGGGCTTCAGGCGGTCCTTGCTCCAGGAATTGCGCACGCAGACGAAGCGGGCGGGCGAGGCGTTCGCCGAGGTGGGGGCGAACTTCATCAGGTCATAGATCGCGCGCAGGTCGTCGTCGGAGACCGGGGCGTCGGTCCATTTGAAATGCGTGCGCGCATCGGTGAACAGCGCGGAAAGGGCGGCGGCGTCGAGAGCCATGGTCAGTGTCCTTCGTTCGATATCGAATGAAGCTGCCACATAAGCGCCCGGCAGCCGCCCTACAAGGCGATTAGTAAAGCACCTGCTCGACGCTGCGGACCTCGGGGACGTAATGGCGCAACATGTTCTCGATGCCGTGCTTCAGCGTAGCGGAGGAGGACGGGCAGCCGCTGCACGCGCCCTGCATGTGCAGGCGGACGATGCCGTCACGGAAGCCGCGGAACACGATATCGCCACCGTCGCCGGCGACGGCAGGGCGAACCCGGGTGTCGAGCAGTTCCTTGATCTGGGCGACGACTTCGGCGTCTTCCGGCAGCACGTCTTCGTCGGTGTCGGCTTCGTCGCCCTCGATCACCGGGCGGCCGGCGACGAAATGCTCCATGATCACGCCCAGCACCCGCGGCTTCAGCGCCTGCCAGTCCGTGTCGCCTGATTTGGTGACGGTGATGAAATCGCCACCCAGAAATACCCGGGTCACACCCGGCAGCGCGAACACCGCGGTTGCCAACGGGCTGCGTGCGGCAGCCTCGATTCCCGCAAAATCGGCAGTGCCAGCGCCCATCACATCCCGCCCGGGCAGGAATTTCAGCGTTGCGGGGTTGGGCGTGCCTTCGGTCTCGATGAACATCGGATCACCTGTTCTTGCCAAACGTAAACTGGACCCTCAGGGTCCGGATACTGCTACATCGCCTCTTCACGTGATGTTCGCAAGGCCCTGCGGCAAAGGCGTGCTATGTGGACAGGATTGATCCCAGCCGCCGGCAGCTTCCTGACCTACCTGACCATCACGTAAAACGAGCCTTCAGCGCGTAGACCAGACAGCCGATCCACTCATGAATAGCCAAGTACGAGCGCATCCAATTCTTCGGCGTTGGCAGGAAATCCCCGCCATCGATTTCCAGTTCGGGTTGCATCTGCACAGGCGCGGCGACCACCGTAATCCCGGCATGGCGAAACGCAATCATCGCGCGCCGCATGTGCCATGCATCGGTGACGAGGTAGATCGAGCGGATATTTTCCGCCAACAGGATTTCCGCCGACAGCGTCGCGTTCTGCCAGGTATCGACGGACTCCTTTTCCAGCCACGTCGTTTGCATCGAAAAATCGCGCAACAGCGAGAACGACATCACCTCCGCCAACGATGGCCGGTCCTTCGCGCTATCACCGCCCGAAACCAGAATCGGCAATCGCGTTTGCCGCGCCAGCCGGGCTCCGGCGCGCAGCCGCTCCAACGTCATCGGCCCCGCATCATAGCCAACGACGATACCGCCAGGCCCGCCATGATGCATTTCCGAGGAAAGGATAACGATAGCTTCCGGCGATACGCTGGGAGGCCCGATAATGCCCGCCTCCAGCCCACGCGTCATCAACGTGGCCGCGATAGCGGTCGAAAAAATCCAGGTAAATACCAACGCAACTGCGGTGATCGCCCAGCCCAGCCGTGGCCGCCAACGTGCCACAACCAGCCCGCCCATCGCCATTGGCAGCAGGTTAACCGGCGGGATCAGCAGAAATGTGGCAACTGTTCCGAGCGACATCCGCAAATCATGCCTGACCCGCGCGTTATGTGATAGGCCGCACACGATGAACAATACCGACACCCATCCCCAGGCCACGATCCGCCAATGCGCCATCCTGGCCGGGGGCCTTGGCACCCGCCTTGGCGCGCTCACCGCAACCACACCGAAGCCCATCCTTCCCGTCGGTGGCCGGCCGTTTCTCGGCTGGCTGATCCGTGAGGTCTCGCGTTTCGGGATCGAGGAAATCCTGTTGCTGACCGGTCATCTGTCCGACCGTGTCCGTGAAACGGTCACCGCGATCGCAGACTCCCTGCCGCGCCGGCTGAGCATTCGCTTTTCCGAAGAACCCGTCCGCGCCGGCACCGGCGGGGCCCTGTTTCACGCAGCTCCGATGCTTGACGAGCGCTTCCTACTGCTAAACGGCGACAGCTTGCTGGATATCAACCTTGCCGCGATGCTCGCTGCCGCCAGTCAGGACGACCCCGACGTGATCGGCCGCATCGCCATCCGTCCTGTGGTGGACACCTCCCGCTACGGCTTTGTTGCCCGCGACGGTGACCGTATCACCGATTTCCTACCACGCCTTCCCGAGGGCACTCCGCCCGGCCCAGGCTGGATCAATGGCGGCGTCTACCTGTTCAACCGTGAGATCGCCGCGCATGCCAACGCGATCTGCTCGCTGGAGGCCGATATCCTGCCCAACCTCGCGCGTGCCGGCCGTCTGCGCGCCAGCACGGCGGACGGCTATTTCATCGATATCGGCATCCCTGCCGACTTCGAGCGCGCGCAAACCGAACTGCCCGCAGCACTCCGCCGCCCCGCGCTGCTGCTTGACCGCGACGGCACCATAAACATTGATCACGGCTGGGTCGGTGAGCGCGAGCGCTTCGCTTTCCTGCCCGGCGCCACCACTGCCATTGCCAACGCAACCAAGGCCGGCTGGCACGTGTTCATCGTCACCAACCAGTCCGGCATTGCCCGGGGCCGCTATACCGAGGCCGATTTCGCCGCCCTGCATGCCTGGATCGCCAACCAGGTGCATCAGGCCGGTGGCACCATCGATGACACCCGCTATTGCCCCTATCACCCCGACGCCAAGCTCGACGCTTACCGCCGCGTCTCTGACTGGCGCAAACCGGCCCCCGGCATGGTGCTGGACCTCATGCGCGCCTGGGAACTTGATCCAGCGCGCTGCATCATGGTCGGCGACCAGCAAACCGACGTGCAGGCCGCTGAAGCCGCGGGCATCAAAGGCTTCCTTTTCCCCGGCGACGACCTCGCCGCGTTCGTGGAACCCTTTTTGAACGCCTAACCCAGCACCGCCTTGTGCTGCCGCAGGAACTCCAGCAGCGCCATCATCGGCAGCCCGAGAATAGCCGCGTGCTCGCCCTCGATGCGTTCGAACAGGTGCATCCCCATGCCTTCGAGCCGGTAAGCGCCGACCGAAGCGCACACCGCTTCGCCCTCCCGCGCCAAGTATTCCGCCAGAAATCCCTCGGAAAACGTCCGCATCGTCAGCTTCGGCCGCGTAACGTGGTGCCAAACCCGTTGCCCGCCCAGCCAGCACACCACCGCGGTCACCAGCACATGCGCCTTGCCGCGCAGCGCCCGAAGCTGCGCCGCCGCCGCATCAACATCCTCCGGCTTGTCGAACCAGACGCCCTCGCACACCAGCAACTGGTCCGCCCCGATCACCAGCGCCTCCGGCATGCTCCGCGCCAGCCGTTGCGCCTTCATATCCGCCAGTAGCAACGCGGTATCATCGGCCCGCGCTTTCTCCGCCCACGCGCCCTGCTTGATCGCCGCTTCGTCGATCCGCGCCGGCAGCGCCTCGAATACCAGCCCCGCCTCGCGCAGCAACCCGGCGCGCACGCCCGACTGGCTGGCCAGGATCAGCCGTGGCGCCGCCGCCTGCAAACTCATGCCGGGGTCTGTACCCGCCGGTTATGCCAGGCTTCCATCATCTGCAGCACCGTCGCCGCCGTCTCCTCGATCGACCGCCTGGTCACATCGATCACCGGCCAGCCATTCGCCGCACACATCCGCCGCGCCCATAACAACTCGGATTTCACCGCTTCCGGATCGACATATTCCGTCTTGTCCTGCCGCACCGCCCCGGTATTGGCGCCGATCAGCCGCAACCGGTGCCGGCGGATCTCGATCAGCGCCTGCGCATCCAGCGTCAAGCCGATCACCGGGCAATGCGGATTTTCCAGCCACACTGGCAGCGGCGTATTCGGCACCAGCGGGATATTCGCCGCCTTGATCCCACGATTGGCCAGATAGAACGAGGTCGGGGTCTTCGAACTGCGCGACACCCCCACCAGCACCACATCGGCTTCCGCGATGCCGGTCGGCGCCTGCCCGTCGTCATGCGCCATGATGTAGTGCATCGCGTCGATGCGTTTAAAATACGCCGCATCCATTACGTATTGCCGCCCTGGCCGGGCCGACGCCTTCTTGCCCAGCGTGCCCTGCAGCATGGCGATCACCGGGTCCAGCACATGCACCACCGGCACATTCAGCCGTACCGCGGCCTCCTCCAGTTCGCTGCGCATCCCCGCTTCCACCAGCGTCGACAGCACCGGCCCCGGTTCGGCCTCTATGCCGTCGATCACCCGATGCAACTGAAACCGCGACCGGATCAGGCTCCAGCGGTGATACACCAGCTGGTCCTCGTCCCGGCACTCATCGAATTGCACAAATGTCGCGCGAGCGATGGCGTTCAGCGTCTCGCCGGTTGCATCGGAAACCAGATGCAGATGCAGTTTGTCCTGGTCAGGCATGGGCTGAGGATAACGGGGATAAGTCGGATTTGCACGCCCTCACGCCGCGGCAATAACGAATGCCGGGGATAACCCTGTCCTGTGACTGTATGGCGGCCGTACCCTCAACAGCATGTGGACATCCCGAAAAAATCCCACACCAGCAATCCCTTGCCGGCAAAACCCGCTGTGAGCGAGACACCGCGAAGCCACCGAGGCGCTCTGGTACCCCGATTCCCACAGCACATCATCAGCCTCATCCTTTTCTTTTTAGATTCTCTCTTTAGAAGAGCCTTCAGGACAGGACGAACAGAATGACCCAGAAATCCCTGCTGCGTGTGCTCGCCGGCGAGGCCGTCTGGCCGCCGCCAATCTGGATGATGCGCCAGGCCGGGCGCTATCTGCCGGAATACCGCGCCCTGCGCGCCAAAGCGGGCGATTTCCTGTCGCTCTGCCTGAACCCCGAACTCGCCGCTGAGATCACCCTTCAGCCGCTGCGCCGCTTCGGCATGGACGGCGCGATCCTGTTCAGCGACCTGCCGATCGTCTCCTGGGCGCTCGGCCAGGGCCTGCGCTATGCCGAAGGCGAAGGCCCGGTACTGCCGCCAATCCGCAGCCAGGCCGATCTCGACAAGCTCAGCGTTGCCAAAGTGGCCGACGCGGTCTCGCCCATCTGGGAAACCGTGCGCCGTGTCCGCGCCGAGGCCGGCCCCGCCACGCTGATCGGCTTTTCCGGCGGCCCGTTCACGGTGGCCTGCTACATGGTCGAAGGCCACGGCTCGCGTGAGTTTGGCGAGGCCCGCGGCATGGCCTATCGTGACCCTGACCTGTTCAGCCGGCTGATCGATCTGATCATCGAGGGCAATCTGGTCTATCTCCGCGGACAGGCAGATGCCGGCGCCGAGGCGCTGATGCTGTTCGACAGCTGGGCCGGCATGCTGCCCCCCAGTGAGTTCGACCGCTGGGTCACCGCGCCCACCGCCCGCATCGCCGCCGCCCTGCGCGAAACCCATCCGCACGTGCCGCTGATTGGCTTCCCCCGTCTCGCCGGCATGAAGATCGGCAGCTACGCCCGCGCCACTGGCGTGCAGGGCGTCACCATGGATACCTCGATGGACCCCGCCTTGGCCGCCACCCTGGTGCCCGCGCATGTCGCCCTGCAAGGCAACATGGACCCGCTGTCCGTTGTCGCCGGCGGCGCTGCGATGCAGGGACAGTTGGAACCGCTGCTGGCGGCGATGCGCGGCCGGCCGTTCATCTTCAATCTTGGCCATGGTCTGGTGCCGCAAACCCCGCCCGAGCATGTCGGCGCACTGGTGCAAAGCATCCGCAACCATTGACGCCTCGCGCCGGTAAGGCCACTTCCGCTTTATGACCCGTAGCAAGCTCGCCATCGTCCTGTTCAACCTCGGCGGCCCCGATAGGCCCGAGGCCATCAAGCCATTTCTGATCAATCTGTTCACCGATCCGGCCATTCTGCGCGTGCCGTTTTTCGTGCGCCCTATTCTGGCACGCATCATCGCTTACGCCCGGGTCAAACCGGCTACCGCGAACTATGAGATCCTCGGCGGCAAATCGCCGCTGCTGGAATTGACGCAGGATCAGGCGCGCGCCCTGGAACTGGCGATGCCCGAGCATGATGTGCGCTGCTTCATCGCCATGCGCTACTGGCACCCGATGAGCGATGCCGCCGCCCGCGAGGTGCGCGACTGGAACCCGGATCAGGTCATCCTGCTGCCGCTCTATCCGCAATACTCCACCACCACGACCGGCAGTTCCTTTACGGCCTGGCGCGAAGCCGCCGCGCGCGCCGGCCTGATCAAACCCACCACCACGCTGTGCTGCTACCATTCCGATCCCGGCTTCGTCGCCGCCACCGCCGCCATGCTGCGCTGGGCCTATGACGACGCCCGCGCCAAGCTCGACCCTGCGATCCCGCTGCGCATCCTGTTTTCCGCCCATGGCCTGCCGGAAACCATCATCGAACGCGGCGATCCCTATCAGAGCCAGATGGAAGAAACCGTCGCCGCCGTGGTGAAGCAGCTCGATATTCCCGGCCTTGACCACGCGATCTGCTACCAGTCCCGCGCCACGCCGCAGAAATGGATCGGCCCCTCCACCGAGGAGGAGCTGGAACGCGCCGTGCACGACGAAACCGCGGTGCTGATCTCGCCCATCGCCTTCGTCTCCGAGCACTCGGAAACGCTGGTCGAACTGGATGTCGAGTACCGCGAACTGGCCGAAAAAGCTGGCATCAAAGGCTATTTCCGCGCGCCCGCGCAGAATTCCGATCCCGGTTTCATTGCCGCTCTGGCCGATCTCGTCCGCACGTCGCTCGCCCGTGGCCCCGGCCTGTGCAGCTTCGCCGGCGGGCGCACCTGTGCCAGCAAGCATCGCGATTGCCCGCATGCCCGCGCCGGCACAGCCGCACCCTGATGCATCCGCCCAGCCTGATCATTTTCGACTGCGACGGTGTGCTGGTCGACAGCGAACCGGTCAGCAACCGCGTTGTCGCCAGTGAACTGACCCGTTTGGGCTGGGCCATGACGCCCGAGGAAGCCGACACCAGATTCCTCGGCATGACCTTCCCCGACATGGTCCCGGTGATCGAGGCCCAATTGCAGCGAACCCTGCCTGACAGCTGGCGGGACGATCTGATCGGCGAATTGATGAACCGCATGGCCGAGGAGGTCGAGCCCATTCCCGGCGCCCTCGCTGCCCTGCACGGCGTCAGCGCTTTGGGCCTGCCCTGGCGCATTGCCTCGAATTCTTCGCACCGGGAAATGGCGGTGAAGTTCCGCCGCATCGGCATCGAGGCCCTCGCTGCCGGCCGCATCCATTCCTTCGAGGACGTCGCCCGCGGCAAGCCCGCGCCCGACCTATTCCTTGCCGCCGCCGCCGCCGAGGGCATCGCGCCGTCCGCGACCTTGGTGATCGAAGACAGCGTCACCGGCGCGCGAGCGGCGGCCGCCGCCGGCATGGCCTGCCTCGGCTATGCCCCGCACGGCGACAATCCGCGCCTGCGTGAGACCGGCGCGTTTCTGTTCGACGACATGCACACCCTCCCCGCCTTGATCTCCGCCCAAGGTAGAAAATTTTTTGCTTCTTTTTTATAAAAAAGAAGAAAGCTTCCTGTTCTTTTTTGAAAAAAAGAACCAAAAAACTTTTATCCTTTTGGTTCCAGCGTGAGGCCGCGATGACACTGGTGATGCTGAGTTCCTACTACTTCTGGCTCAAGGCGCTGCACATCATGAGCATGGTGGCCTGGATGGCGGGGCTGTTCTATCTGCCCCGTCTCTATGTCTATCACTGCACCATCCCGCCTGGCTCGGCCGAGGGTGAACGCTTCAAGGTGATGGAGCGCCGCCTGCTGAAGCAGATCATGACGCCGGCCATGATCGCCACCTGGCTGTTCGGCATCCTGTTGGTGGTCACACCCGGGGTAATGGCCTGGCATGACCGTTGGTGGATCGTGAAGTTGGCCTGCGTGCTGGCGATGAGCGGATTTCA
>CAIRTN010000254.1 GCA_903881515.1 uncultured Rhodospirillales bacterium
CGTCAAAGGCCGCCGGCACACCGCTGTTTGCTACCGCCGTGACAATACGCACGGTATCGCCCGCCTGCGCACCAGCGAGATCAAGATTGTCGCTGGCCGCAACCAGCGTCGTCGGCACGCTCGCGCCGCCGGCAAACACCGAACCGCTCTTCGCCGCGGCAAACAGCGCTGTCGGCGCGGCACTGCCGCCGCCGGAATAGCTAATCCCAGCGGCAGAATTGATCACGGCACCGTTGTCATCGACAATCGACACCACGCCCTGTTGCACAGCCAACGTCGGCGTATCCAAAACGCCGCTAAAACTGGCCAGGCTCGCCGCACTGAACGGCGCCGAAGCATCGGACAACGTCCCGGCAGTCACCTCCAACGTCCAGTTACCCCCGAGCGCCGCCGATCCAGTCGGATCGGACGACGCGCCGATCGAGGCGCCCGTTACATCATGCAACCCGGTCACCAAAGCCGCGCCGGCTGCCCCCGCCCCAGCGTCGCAACCCCACAACACGATTTCGGCGTTCGGCGTCAGCGACGCACTCCATCCGCCGATCTCGCCGGCCCGAGCCGACAATGTCGCCGCATCAAGCGTCGTGCTGCCCAGCGCGATCTGACCCGACGCACCGTTGGTCAGGAACTCCAACGCCTGCACATTTCCCGCGCTCTGCAGCGCGTTGCTCACCTGCGTTACACCGTCGCTCGAGGGGTCAAGGACAACCACCTCAACACCCGGCTTCGCACCGGCCACCAACGTCTTCCAGTCTGCAACACGCGGATCGACGATCAGCAGCACCGTCGGCGCAGGCGCGGCAATATCAGCGACAGGCGCTGCATGATCCACTGTCGGCACAACATCATGAGACGCCGCATTAGGATCCGTATTCTGTGTCGTGGGGTGCGCCAGGGCACCGACGCTGCCGTCAAACAGGAACCGCGGCTCAAGGACCAACTTCATGAGATGTCACCAAAATTGAGCAGACCGGACGAAAATGTCCAACTAATGTTAATTTTCGTGCACTTTAAGGCCAAAATCTTGCAGTTTGCAAGCAGCAACAGTGCAGCTCTTTAACACGCACGCATTCGTGTTCAAAGACTGCACAAGCTTAAATCAAGCATAATTGCGAAATCGAACCAATAACCAAAAAATCGTCTCGCCGGTTAGCCGATCCGGGCGGCAATCGCAGCTGCAAATGCAGCCGTACCCAAGGCGCCCTCCAAATCCCGCGTCCGCGTCGCCGAATCGGAAATACAGCCGCGCACCGCCGCATCGATGCTCTGGCTCGCCGCCACCAGCGCCGGCCGCGCATGCCGCTCTCCCAGCCACGCCAGCAGCATCGCGCTCGACAGTATCAGCGCCGCCGGATTGCCCAGATCCCGTCCCGCCAGCGTCGGCGCCGAACCATGCTGCGCCTGCGCCACCGCGCGGCTGTGCCCCGCATTCAACGACGCCCCCAGCCCCAGCCCGCCCGCCAGCTCCGCCGCCTCGTCCGACAGAATGTCGCCGAACATGTTGGTGGCCACGATCACATCGAACGCACTGGCATCGCGCACCAGCAGCGCCGCCATCGCATCCACCAACTGCTCTTCATACACAACGCCCGGATACCGCGCCGCCACCGAGCGCACACATTCCAGAAACAGCCCGTCGGAAATCCGCATCACATTGGCCTTGTGCACCGCGGTCACCTTGCCGCGCCGCTGCCCGGCCAGCACGAATGCCTGCTCGGCAATCCGTAGACTGGCCTCCCGCGTCACCTTGCGCGTCGCCAGCGCCAGATCCGGCGTCGGCATATATTCGCCGGGCCCGACGAACATCGACCGGTCGGCATAGAACCCCTCGGTATTCTCCCGCACAATCACCAGATCGAACGGGGTGCGACTGGCATGCGGCACCCCCGGCTGAGTCCGCGCCGGCCGGATATTGGCGAACAGGTCGAGCCGGATGCGCAATTCGCCCGACGGGTTCAACCCACCCGCCGACCGCGGCGGATAATCGTTGTGCGAAACCGGCCCCAGCACGATGCCATCCGCCGCCTGCGCCCGCGCCCAGGTCGCCTCCGGAAACGTGCTGCCGCTCGCCGCCAGTGCAGTGAACCCGATCGGCGCGTGCTCAAATTCCAGCCCCAGCACGAACCGCGCATCCGCCGCCTTCAACACCGCAAGCGTCGCCGCACAGATTTCCGGCCCGATGCCGTCCCCCTCCAGCACAAGCAAGCGCAGCTTCGCGGCATCATCGGTCATGCAATTGATCCCTCCAGCACCGCCAACACTGCCGCTCGCCCGCCGCCGAGGCAATCGCCCGCAGCATGGGGCTTGAATTATGCCGCAATCAAGAGGCAGGATGACTTGTCAACTCGCGAGAGGGGGCGGACCCAGCAGCGGCAACAGATCCGCGCGGGCCGGGGAGGGGAACGAATGGAACTGCGCCATATCACGCTCGAGGTGACTGCCGACCACGTCGCGGTCGTGACCCTCAACAAGCCCCCCGTCAACGCCCTGGGTCCGGCGATCCGCGAGGAATTCGTCGCCGTGTTCGACGCGCTGCACGAGCGCGACGACGTGCGCGTCATCGTGCTGACCGCCGCCGGAAAGGTGTTCTGCGCCGGCGCCGACATCAAAGAGAAAAAAGCGATGAGCCCGGCGCCGGGCGCTTACCCGGCCACCAACCGGCTGATCCGCGAGGCATTCTACTGCATCATGGAATGCAGCAAGCCGGTGATCGCCGCGGTCAACGGCCCGGCGATCGGCGCCGGCATGGTGATGGCCACCGTCTGCGACATCGTCATCGCCGCCGATCACGCCGTGTTCGCCATGCCCGAGATCGATGTCGGTCTCGCCGGCGGCGCCGGCTTCCTGCAGCGCGTGCTGCCGCCGCAGAAGCTGCGCCGCCTGCTGCTCACCGGCGACCGCATCACCGCCGCCGCCCTGCAGGCCCTCGGCGTGGTCGAGGAGGTCGTGCCCGCCGCCGACCTGATGAGCACCGCCATGGCCATGGCCCGGCGCATCGCCGCCAAAAGCCCGGTGGCGGTGCGGATGACCAAGCACTCCTTCGGCATGGTGGAGAACCTGTCGCTGCGCGACGGCTACCGCCTGGAACAGGAAATGACCGCCACGCTGAGCCGGACCGAGGATGCGCGCGAGGCGCAGGCCGCGTTCCTGGAAAAGCGCCCGGCGGTCTTCAAAGGACGCTGATGATGTCCGGACACAGCAAAGGAAACCCCATGCGCCGTCACATCCTGTGCCTTGCCGCGCTCGCCGCGGTCGCCGCCCTGCCCGCCGCCGCGCAAACCTGGCCGCCGCAAGGCCGACCGGTCACCATCATCGTGCCCTACCCCGCCGGCGGTGGCACCGACACATCGGCGCGGATGATGGCCGCCGGGCTGGAGCGCGAGCTGAAAGCCAATTTCCAGGTGGTCAACCGCGTCGGCGCCGCCTCGCAGGTCGGGCTCAGCGAACTCGTCCGCGCCAAGCCCGACGGCATGACGCTGGCCTACATGGTGCTGCCGACGGTGGTGACGCATTACCTCGATCCCAAGCGGCTGGCGATCTACACCCGCGCCAACTTTACGCCCATTTTCATGCACTACACCTCGTCGATGACCCTCTCGGCGCGCGCCGACGGCCCGCTGAAATCGCTGAAGGATCTGGTCGAGGCCGCCCGCGCCGCCCCCGGCAAGATGCGCATCAGCGACAGCGGCCTGCTCGGCACACCCCATGTCGAGGCCCTGATGCTCGGCCAGGTCGCCGGCGTGCAGTTCACCTCGGTGCATTTCGGCGGCGGCCCCCCCTCGGTCACCGCGCTGCTCGGCGGCCATGTCGAGGTTCTCGCCGGCGGTGTGTCCGACGCATTGCCGCACGCCAAGGCCGGCACCTTCCGCGTGCTCGGCGTCGCCTCGGCGGAACCCGACCCGACGATGCCCGAAGCACCGACCATGCGCTCGCAGGGCTATGACGTGATCGCCGCCTCGATCGGCGCCTTGGTCGGCCCCGCCGGCCTGCCGGCCCCGATCGTCAACGCCCTGGTCGAAGCCGGCCGCAAGGTCGTCGCCGATCCCGACCACGTAAAAAAGATCTCCGACTTCGGCTCCGCCATCACCTTCAAAGGCCCGGACGGCCTGACCGAAGTCTGGCAGGACCAGGAACGGCGGATGAAGCCGCTGCTGGAAAAGCTCGAGGAGCGCTGAGCCCCCGTGCCGATGCTGCGCCGCTCCGATACCTGGGCTGGCTTGCTCTGCCTGGCAATCGGCCTGCTGACCCTGTGGGAGGCGAACCGCTACTCGATCGGCACGCTCGGCCACATGGGCCCCGGCTTCTACCCGGCCGTGCTCGGCACGCTGCTTGCCATCGTCGGCGCGCTGATCGTGCTGACCGGCGGCCCCGCCGTCGATGTCGACCCGCTGCACGCCGTGCCTGAAGGCGCGGAATGGCGCGGCCGGCTCTGCATCATCGGCGGCATCGTGCTGTTCATCCTGCTGGCGGAAAATCTCGGCCTGATCGCGGCGACGTTCGCCTGCGTCTTCGTCGCCGCGATGGGAGACCGCAAGGCCACCATCCCCGCGAGCCTGGCCCTGGCCTGCGCGATCACGGTGTTCGGCGCGCTGCTCTTCCGCGGGCTGCTCGGCGTCAACCTGCCGCTGTGGCCATAGGCTAGCCATGGAAGAATCCCTCGCCGGACTCTGGCATGGACTGCAGATCGCCACCCAGCCAGCGAACCTGCTGTGGTGTTTCGTCGGCGTCATGGTCGGCAATTTCGTCGGCGTGCTGCCCGGCCTCGGCGTGCTTTCGGCGGTCTCGATCCTGTTGCCGCTGACCTTCGGTATGAAGCCGGTCGCCGCGATCCTGATGCTGGCCGGCATTTTCTACGGTGCGCAGTACGGTGGGGCGATCTGCTCCATCCTGCTCAACCTGCCCTGTCACCCGCCGCACGCAGTCACCTGTCTCGACGGCTACCCGATGACCCGCCAGGGCCGCGGCGGCGTCGCGCTGGGCATCACCATTATCGCCGCCTGCATCGGTGCGGCTTTCGGCATTATCGAGATGACGTTCTTCGCCCCCATCGTCGCCAGGGTCGCCGTCGATTTCGGCCCGTCGGAGATCTGCGCCCTGATGCTGCTCGGCCTGCTCGCCGGCGCCACGCTGGCGCGCGGCTCGGCACTGAAGGGCATCGCGATGACCCTGTTCGGCCAGATCCTGGGGCTCGCCGGCGTCGACCAGAATGTCGGCGTGCCCCGCTTCACCTTCGGCATCATCGACCTCTACGACGGCGTCGAACTCGTCGCCCTCGCGCTTGGCGTCTTCGGCATCGCCGAGTTCCTCAAAAGCGTGAACAACGTCGTCTCGCTGCAGCTCAAGGGCATGCGCCTGACCGTCGCCGACATGCGGCCCAATCGCGCCGAGCTGAAAGAGGCCGCCTGGCCAATGGTCCGCGGCACGCTGATCGGCACGCTCTGTGCCCTGGTGCCCGGCACCGGCCCGACCATCGCCTCCTTCATCGCTTACGCCACCGAGAAGAAACTGTCGAAAACCCCGGAGAAATTCGGCACCGGCATGATCGCCGGCGTCGCCAGCCCCGAGGCCTCGACGCATTCCTCGGTGCAGGGCGATTTCATCCCGACGATGAGCATCGGCATCCCCGGCGATTCCGCCATGGCCCTGCTGCTCGGCGCCCTGCTGATCCAGGGCATCCAGCCCGGCCCGCTGCTGATCCACGATCACCCCGACATCTTCTGGGGCCTGATCGCCAGCTTCTGGATCGGCAACCTGATGCTGGTGATCCTCAACGTGCCGCTGATCGGCCTGTGGGTCCGCCTGCTGGCGATCCCCTACCGCTTCCTGTTCCCCAGCGCGCTGTTCTTCGTCTGCATCGGCGTCTACAGCGCGCGCAACTCGATGTTCGATGTCGGCGAGACCCTGGTGCTCGGCCTGTTCGGCTTCCTGCTGCTGCGCCTGCGCTTCCACGTCGCCCCGATCCTGCTCGGCTTCGTGCTCGGCCCACGCATGGAGGAGAACTTCCGCAACGCCATGGTGCTGTCGCACGGCGATCTCGCGATCTTCGTGCAACGCCCGATCACCCTGGCCTTCGTGCTGCTGAGCCTGCTGCTGATCCTCGGCCAGCTCTTCGCCGCCTGGCGCGTGCGGCAGCGGCGGCACGCATGAGAGCCGCCATCCGCAAACTGCTCGCACCCCGCCACATCGCGGTGATCGGCGCCTCCGACACGCCGGGCAATTTCGGCGGCGCCGCGATCCGCTTCATGCAGAAATTCAACACCCCCTGCGCGATATGGCCGGTGAACCCGAAGCGCGACAGCGTGCTCGGCCTGCCCTGCTACGCCTCCCCCGCCGACCTGCCGGAGCCCGCCGATCTCGCGCTGCTGGCAGTGCCGGCCGCAGCCGTGGCCGACGCGGTGCGCGCCTGCGCCGCCGCCGGTATCACCGCCGGCATCGCCTGGGCCGGCGGCTTCATCGAGGGCGGCGAGGAAGGCCGCGCACGTCAGGCCGAACTTGCTGCACTCTGCCGCGAACTCGGCTTCGCCCTGCAAGGCCCGAACTGCATCGGCATCATCGACACCCATGCTCCGATGATCGCCAGCTTCGCCTCGATGCTGCGCGATTTCGACACGCTGCACCGTGGCGCGATCTCCATGGTCAGCCAAAGCGGCGGCCTGGCCACCATCGCCCACGCCATGGCGCAGCAGAGCGGCCAGGGCTTCCGTTAC
>CAIRTN010000255.1 GCA_903881515.1 uncultured Rhodospirillales bacterium
CGGTATCGGCTCCTACTGGGGCAATCTGCGTTCGATCGGCGAGAAAGTCGGCCAGAACGGCAAATCCTCCGGCGTCATCCCCTTCATCCGCGTCATGGACAGTCTGACGCTGGCGATCTCCCAGGGCTCGCTGCGCCGCGGCTCGGCCGCCGTCTACCTGCCGGTGCACCACCCCGAGATCGAGGAATTCATCGAGCTCCGCCGCCCCACCGGCGGCGACCCCAACCGCAAAGCCCCCAACCTGCATCACGGTATTCTGCTGTCCGACGCCTTCATGCGCGCCGTGGAAGCCGACGAGGATTGGGCGCTGACCTCGCCGAAAGACGGCGCGGTGGTGCGCAAGATCAACGCCCGCGCGCTGTGGGTGCGCATCCTGATGGCCCGCATCGAAACCGGCGAGCCGTACATCATCTATTCCGACCACGTGAACCGGTCGATGCCCGAGCATCACAAGCTTGCCGGGCTCGAGGTGAAAACCTCCAACCTGTGCAGCGAGATCACCCTGCCCACCGGCATCGATCAGCACGGGCAGCAGCGCACCGCCGTCTGCTGCCTGTCGTCGCTGAACCTCGAATCCTGGTTCGAGTGGAAAGACCACCCGCTGTTCATCGAAGACGTCATGCGCTTCCTCGACAACGTGCTGGAGGACTTCATCAAGCGCGCCCCCGAAGGCATGGAACGCGCCCGCTACTCCGCGATGCGCGAACGCTCGGTCGGCCTCGGCGTCATGGGCTTTCACTCGTTCCTGCAGGCGCAGAACGTCCCGTTCGAGAGCGTCATCGCCAAGGTGTGGAACAAGCGCATGTTCGCCCATATCCGCACCCAGGCCGACTCCGCCTCCCGTATGCTCGCCGACGAGCGCGGCCCCTGCCCCGACGCCGCCGAATACGGCATGCAGGAGCGCTTCTCCAACAAGATGGCGATCGCCCCCACTGCCTCGATCTCCATCATCGCCGGCAATTCCAGCCCGGGCATCGAGCCGATCGCCGCCAACGTCTTCCTGCAGAAAACCCTCTCCGGCAGCTTCTCGGTGCGCAACCGCCACCTGCAGAAACTGCTCGCCGAACGCGGCCAGGATACCGACGAGGTCTGGTCCGCCATCACCCTGAACAAAGGCAGCGTGCAGAATCTCGACTTCCTCACCGAGCAGGAAAAGGCGGTCTACAAAACCGCCTTCGAACTCGATCAGCGCTGGGTGGTCGAACACGCCGCCGACCGCACGCCCTATATCTGCCAGAGCCAGTCGGTGAACCTGTTCCTGCCCGCAAACGTCCACAAGCGCGACCTGCATCAGATCCACATGATGGCGTGGAAAAAGGGCGTGAAGTCGCTCTATTACTGCCGCTCGATGTCGATCCAGCGCGCCGACAACGTCAGCGAAAAGGTGCAGAGCGCCGTCGATATCGGCGTGCCCAACGCGCCGCCGGCCAACGACCAGGCCCAGTTGCCCCTGGTCGCCGGCACCCGCACCACCGGCACCGATTACGAGGAATGCCTCGCCTGCCAGTGAGGCGCTGGGGCTGATCGAAGCAAGCGGTGGGGCGCTGCCCCACACCCCGCCAGGGGACTGATACCAACCCGCGCAATGCGTGACTCTTCCGCGCATTGCGCGGGTTGGTATCGCGCGCGGGGTTGGCGGGGC
>CAIRTN010000256.1 GCA_903881515.1 uncultured Rhodospirillales bacterium
GAGGTCATGTTGGTGTTCATCACCTGATGCCACTCGGCTTCCGTCAGATCCTGCGGGAATTTGCGGATGGCGATGCCGGCGTTGTTGATCAGGATGTCGAGCCGACCGAATTTCTCGACCGTCTTCTGTACCAGTGCGTCGCAGTCCACCTTTTTCGTCACGTCGGCGGAGATGAAGATCGCCCCGCCCGGCAGGCCGGCGGCGGCCTTCTCGCCCTTGGCGACATTGCGCCCGGCGATCACCACGGTGGCGCCCGCATTGGCCAGGCCCTGCGCCATGCCCAGGCCGATGCCGCCATTGCCGCCGGTGACAAGGGCGACGCGGCCGGCGAGATCGAATGGATTCATGGGTGCGGACTCCCTAAGAGTTCAGCCGATGGCCTCGGCGTGGTGGCAGGCGACGAGGTGGCCATCCACCAGCCGTGACTCCGGCCGCTCGTCGGTACAGCGGCTGGTGGCGTGCGGGCAGCGGCTGGCGAAGGCGCAGCCGGCCGGCGGGTTCAGCGGGCTCGGCAGTTCGCCCTTTATGGTGGCGGCGTGCTTGCGGTGGCGCGGATCGACGCTGGGAGTGGCTGCCAGCAGCATGCGCGTATAGGGGTGCCGCGGCGCGTCGAAATGGCTGGCTTTCGGCGCTTCCTCAACCGGGCGGCCGCAATACATCACCATCACCCGGCCGGCGATGTGCCTGACCACGCTGAGATCGTGGCTGATGAACAGATAGGCTAGCTTGAACTCATCTTGCAGATCCATCAGCAGGTTCAGAACCTGCGCCTGGATCGAGACGTCGAGAGCGGAGACCGGTTCGTCGGCGACCACGATGCGCGGGTTCAGCATCAGCGCGCGGGCGATGGCGATGCGCTGGCGCTGACCGCCGGAGAACATATGCGGGTAGCGGCCGAACTGATCCTGCCGCAGCCCCACCTTGTCCATCATCGCCCGCGCAGCGGCGGTGCGTTCGGCCTGGTTGCCACGATTGTTGATGTCGAGCGGTTCTTCCAGAATGGCGCCGACGGTCTTGCGCGGATTGAGCGAGCCGTAGGGGTTCTGAAACACCATCTGCACCGACAGGCGCAACTTGCTGCGGGCGGCATCGTCGGCAACCACGTTGCCGTCGATCGCCAGCGTGCCGTCCGAGGGCGGTTCGATCAGGGTGGCGACGCGGGCCAGCGTGGATTTGCCGCAGCCGGATTCGCCGACCACGGCCAGGGTCTCACCGGCCGAGAGGCTGAACGATACGCCATCGACCGCCTTGACCACGCCCTTCTTACCGAAAAGCCCGCCGCCGACGGTGTAGTGCCGACGCAGATCGGTGGCCTGCATCAGGATCGTCATGCCGCACCTCCCAACGGGCGGTGACAGCGGGCGCGGGCGCCGACCTCGCCGGACAGGCCAGGGGCGGTGCTGCTGCACAGCGCGTCGGCCAGGCCGCAGCGCGGGTTGAACAGGCAGCCGGTGGGCCGATCGTCGATGCCAGGGACCACGCCGGGGATCGTCGGCAGCCGGGCGCGGCCCATCGCACGCTCGGGCAGGGCGTCGAGCAGGGCCGCGGTGTAGGGATGGCGCGGGGCGGCAAACAACGTTTCGGTGGCGGCTTCCTCCACCATCTGTCCGGCGTACATCACCTGCACCCGGTGCGCGGTCTCGGCGACGACGCCCATGTCGTGGGTGATCAGCACCAGGGCCATGCCGTGTTTTTTCTGCAGATCGACGAGCAGGTCGAGGATCTGCTTCTGAATGGTGACATCGAGCGCCGTGGTCGGTTCATCGGCGATCAGCAGGCGCGGATTGCAGGAGATCGCCATCGCGATCATCACCCGCTGGTTCATGCCGCCCGACATCTGATGCGGGAAATTGTTCATCCGCCGGCCGGGGTCGGGGATGCCGACATGGTCGAGCAGTTCCACCACCCGGTCGCGCACCTTGCTGCTGGGCACCGCATGGTGCGCGCGCAGCGCCTCGGCGATCTGCCAGCCAACGGGGTAGCAGGGGTTCAGGCTGGTCATCGGTTCCTGGAACACCATCGCGATGTCCTTGCCGACGACCTTACGCCGCTGGGCGGGGGTCAGGCTCAGCAGGTCGGTGCCGTCGAAGCGCAGCACGTCGGCAGTGACCTTGCCGGGCCAGGCAATCAGGCCCATCGCGGCGAGCATCGAGACCGACTTGCCAGAGCCGGATTCGCCGACAATGCACAGCACGTCGCCGGAATCGATGGTGACGTCGACCCCGTCCACCGCGCGGAACCGGCCGCGCGACGAGGTGAATTCGACCGCGAGATTGCGGACTTCGAGCAGCGCCATCAGCGTTTCAACTTCGGATCGAGGGCATCGCGCAAGCCGTCACCGAACAGGTTGAACCCGAGTACGGTGACCAGGATGGCGAAGCCGGGGAAGGCCAGCACCCACCAGGCGCGCTGATAATACTGCAACGCACCGGCCAGCATGGTGCCCCATTCCGGCGTCGGCGGCTGCGCGCCCAGCCCGAGGAAACCCAGAGCCGCGGCGTCGAGAATCGCGGTCGAAAACCCGAGCGTGGCGTGCACGATCAAGGGCGCCATGCAGTTCGGCAGCACGGTGTCGAACATCAGCCGCAAGGTGGAGGCGCCGGCGGCGCGGGTGGCGGTGACGTAGTCGCGGTTCAGTTCCACCAGCGCCGAGGCGCGGGACAGCCTTATATAGCCGGGCAGCGTCACCACCGCGACGGCGAGCATGGCGTTGAACATGCCCGGGCCGAGGATGGCGACGACGACAATGGCCAGCAGCAGGCTGGGGAACACCAGGATGACGTCGACCATGCGCATGATCAGGGTATCGACCGCACCGCCGACGAAGGCGGCGGTCAGGCCCAGAGTCGTGCCGGTGAGCAGGGCGGCGGCGACAACGGAAAAGCCGATCATAAGACTGAGCCGGGCGCCGTTGATCAGGCGCGAGAGCATGTCACGGCCGACATCGTCGGTGCCGAGCGGGAAGCGCCACATTCCGTCAGCTTCCCACACCGGGGGGGTGAGGAAATGGTCGCGGTACTGCTCGATTGGCGAATGCAGCGCCAGCACGTCAGCCAGTGCGGCAACGACGATCAGCACCACCATCAGTAACAAACCAAACACCGCGCCGCGGTTTTCGGCGAAGCTGCGCCAGAACGCGCCCAGCCTGGCGCCTGTCGTCAATGTACCCGACATCAGCGACGAATCCGCGGGTTGAGCACGGAATACATCACATCGACGCCGAGGTTCACGCCGATGACGATAATGGCGATCAGCAGCGTACCGCCTTGCAGCACCGGGTAGTCGCGCGCCTGGATGCTCTCGATGATCCAGTGGCCAACGCCGGGCCACGCGAAGATGGTCTCGGTCAGGATCGCGCCACCGAGCAGCCCGCCGATCGATAGGCCGATCACGGTGGCAACCGGGATCAGCGCATTGCGCAGCGCGTGCACCACGTTGACGCGCACGTCGCTCAGTCCCTTGGCGCGCGCCGTGCGCACATAATCCTCACCCAGCACCTCCAGCATCGAGGAGCGTGTCATCCGGGCGAAATTCGCCAGCGGGATGGTGCCCAGCACGATGGTCGGCAAAATCAGATGCGAGGCGGCCGAGCGGCACGCCCCCTCATCGTCGGACCACCAGCAATCCAGCAGCATGAAGCCGGACCAGGGTTCGACGAAATACATGTCGCTGACGCGTCCCGAGACCGGGGTCCAGCCCAGGCTGACCGAGAACACCAGGATCATCATCAGCCCCCACCAGAAGATGGGCATGGAGGCGCCGGTGACCGACGCCCCCATCAGGCCGAAATCGAAAGCTGTACCGCGCCGAAGCGCTGCGATCATCCCCAGCGGAATGCCGATCAGCACCGCGAAGCTCACGGCGCAGACCGACAATTCGATGGTTGCCGGGAACAGCGAGAGGAACTCGTGCCACACCGGCTGGTGCGTCACGGTGGACAAGCCCAGATCGCCGGAGACGACCTGTCTCTCGTAGTCGAGGAACTGCTTCCACATGGGCTGGTCGTAGCCCATCTCGGCGCGCAACTGCGCCAGCCGCTCCGGCGCGATTCCCCGCTCGCCCACCCGTGCCTCGATGGGATCACCGGGCACGAGATGGATGAGGGTGAAACTCAGCAGAGTCACACCGACAAACGTCGGTATGATCAGCATGATCCGCCGGAGCAGATAGCGCAGCACGGTGCAGTCTTACTTCAGGTCAGCGGTGAAGAAGTTTTGGCTGCCCACAGCCTGGATCTTCACGCCGGTCACGTTCGCACGCATCGGCAGGAACACCACGGAATGGGCAATGAACAGGTAGGGTGCGTCGTTGTGCATCACCACCTGGGCCTGCTCATACAGCTTGGTGCGCTCCTTCACGTCGCTGATCGTCGCCGCCTTGGTGATCAGGTCGTCGTATTCCTTGTTGCACCACTTGGTGATCGAGCCCGACTTCGCCGCCGCGCAGCTTGCCAGCACGGCGAAGAAGTTATCCGGATCGCCATTGTCGCCGCTCCAGCCGAGCTGCGCCATCATATGGTCGCCGGCCGAGGCGCGCTTGCGGTATTCGCCCCACTCGTAGCTGACGATCTTCGCCTTGATGCCGACCTTGGCGAGGTCAGCCTGCATCAGTTCGCCGATACGCTTGGCGTCGGGGTTGTACGGACGCTGCACCGGCATCGCCCACAGGTCGGTCTCGAACCCGTCGGGCAGACCGGCCTCGGCCAGCAGCTTCTTCGCCGCCGCCGGGTCGTATTTGAAGTCTTCGACCTTGTCGTTGTAGCTCCACATCGTCGGCGGGATCAGGTTCTTCGCCGGTTGGCCGGCGCCGAGATAGACCGCCTTCAGGATCGCCGCCTTGTCGATCGACATGTTGACGGCCTTGCGCACGCGGGCGTCGTCGAACGGCTTCTTCAGGGTGTTGAACGCCATGTAGCCGACATTCAGGCCCGGCTGCGACAACAGGGTCAGGTTCTTGTCGGTGCGGATCGCCTCGAGATCGGCCGGCGGCGGGAACGGCGAGATCTGGCACTCGTTGGCGCGCAGCTTCGCCAGACGCACGGCCGCGTCCTTGTTGATCGAGAACACCAGGGTGTCGAGCTTGGCCTTGCCGCCATGGTACTGGTCGAACCGCTTGTAGCGGATCGTGGCGTCCTTCACGTACTGCACGAATTCGAACGGCCCGGTGCCGATCGGCTCGTTGTCGATCAGTTCCGGCTTGCCGGCCTTCAGCAGCGCGTCGGCATATTCCTTGGACTGGATCGAAGCGAACGGCATCGCCAGGTTGGCGACGAACGGCGCCTGCGGCGCGTTCATCTCGATCTTCACCGTATAGGCGTCGACCTTGCTCACCGACTTCACCAGCTTCGACATGTTCATGTCGGCCCAGTAGTCGTAGCCGCCGCCGTTCACCTTGTGGTACGGCGCGTCCTTGTTGGCCTGACGGTCGAAGCTGAACACCACGTCATCGGCGTTGAAATCGCGCGTTGGCTTGAAGCCCTTGTTGGAGTGCCACTTCACGCCCTTGCGGAGATGGAACATATAGGTCAGCCCGTCGGCCGACACGTCCCATTTCTCGGCCAATGCGGGGCCGACCTGGGTGGTGCCGTTCATGAAGTGCGTCAGCCCTTCCATGATCGGCGCGCTGGCCTGCAGCGAGGTGCCGGTGGTGTTCAGCATCGGGTTGAAGTTCTCGGGCGAACCCTCGGAGCAGTAGACGAGGGTCTTGGCCTGGGCGCTGCCGAGCAGCGCACTCAGCGCGAAAGCGCCAAGAACAACAGTGGAACGTTTCGTCATATCGACGGACTCCCTTGAGGTGGTGCGGTTCACTAACAGGAATCGGAGTTCAGGCAAGCGCCGAACGCAGCAGCGTTACGGATTGATGCACGCCCTCTTCGGGGGAAAGCGCCACATCCTCGTGCTCGATCGACAGTACGTCATCATACCCGGAGATGCGCAATCCGGCGCAAAAATCCGCCCACCAAACGGCCGGCGTGCCATGGCCAAGCGTGACGTAGGACCAGGAACGATGCGTCAGATCGGCCATCGGCGTGGTGTCGATCACCGAATTGATTGCTGCATTATCAGGGTGAATCCGGGTGTCCTTCGCGTGCACGTGAAAGATCGCCTCGCCCAGAACGCCGATCGCGGCCAGCGGGTCGGCGCCCATCCACATGAGGTGGCTGGGATCGAAATTGGCGCCGATCGTCGGGCCGACTGCGTGGCGCAAGCGCAGCAATGTCGCGGTATTGTAGACGTTCTGCTGGCCGTGCAGTTCGAGACAGAATCGGATCTCGCCGGCGGTGGCGACCAGATTGCGCCAATACGGGATCAGTTCATGCTCCCACTGCCATTGCAGCACGCGGGCGGTTTCCGGCGGCCAGGAGGTGGTGATCCAGTTGGCGTTGGCATCGCCGGGGCCGCCGGGGCAGCCCGACATCATCACCACGCGGTGAACGCCAAGTTCGCGGGCGAGACGGACGGTCTTGGTGGTGATCGCGCGATGCCGGGCGCCGTTGTCGCCGGGGTGCATCGGATTGCCGGAGCAGTTCAGCGCGGAGATCGCGAAGCCATAGCCTTCCAGCTTGGCCATGAACTCCCGCCGCGCGGTGGCGCTGGCCAGCAGGCCGTCGAGGTCGAGATGCGGGGCGCTGGACCAGTTGCCGCAGCCGAATTCGAGCATCTCGATGCCCTCGGCGGCGGCGGTTTCCAGCATGGCATCGAGCGAGAGGTGACCGAGGCTGTCGGTGACGAGGCCGATCTTCATGACAGCGACACCGCTTCGCCGGTTTGTGCCGACCGGGTCGCGGCATCGGCGAGTTCCAGGGCGCGCAGCCCGTCCGCACCGTTCGGGCTAGGATGCCGGCCGGTCTGCACGCAATCAATGAATGCTGCAAGTTCAAGTCGGTAGGCGGCGGCGTAGCGTTCCAGGAAGAACGGCAGCGCCGGGTCGGTGGTGAAGCCGGCTGACGTCGCAGACTCCACGGTGGTGGTGGTCTGGTTGCCCGCGCGCAACATGCCCCGCGCGCCGTGCGCTTCGATGCGCTGGTCGTAGCCATAGCTGGCACGGCGCGAGTTGGTGATGACGCAGATCTGCCCGGAACCGGTTTTCAGCGTCACGCTGGCGGTATCGAAATCCGCGCCATTCGGCGTCACCAGCTTGCTGCCGGCGGCCGACAGCCACACCGGCGCCTCGCCCATCAGGAAGCAGGCCATGTCGAGGTCATGGATCATCATGTCGCGGAAGATGCCGCCGGAAACCGCGACATAGGCGGCGGGCGGCGGCGAAGGGTCCTTGGAAATGATCGTCAGCAGTTCCGGCGCCCCGATCTCGCCGGCGGCGATGCGCGATTGCAGCGCGGCGAAGCTCGGGTCGAACCGGCGGTTGAAGCCAACCATCAGCGGGATGCCGGCCTTGTCGACCGCGGCGAGGCAGGCGCGCACCCGCACGGCGTCGAGGTCGATCGGCTTCTCGCAGAACACCGGCTTGCCGGCGGCGGCGGCGCGCTCGATGTAGTCGGCATGGGTGGGGGTCGGTGAGCAGATCACCACCGCGTCGGCCTTGAAGGCGTCATCCAGGCTGATCGTCGCCACCGCCGGATCGAAATCGGCGATGCCGGCCAGCGCGGCGTGCGCGCTGGCGGCGATGTTGCCGGCGTGAATGCGGCCGATGCGGCCGCCGCCAATCACGGATATGTTCAGCATCTCTGGTGTCCTCGCGTTTGCGGCATTTGTGGAACCGCGGCGGCCGGTGAACAATGGGGAAAGGGAGATTGCCATGGCAACGATCAGGCTGACAGCCGCTCAGGCGCTGGTGAAGTATCTTTCGGCGCAGCTCGGCGCCGACGGCGAGCCGCTTTGCGCCGGAATCTGGGCGATCTTCGGCCACGGCAATGTCGCCGGACTCGGCGAGGCGATGGCGGCAAGCGAGTTGCCGATGCTGCGCGGGCACAACGAGCAGGGCATGGCGCTGGCCGCCTGCGGCTTCGCCAAGGCGACTCGGCGGGCCCGGTTCCAGGCGGTGACCACCTCGATCGGCCCGGGCGCCACCAACCTCGTCACCGCCGCGGCCGTCGCACACATCAACCGGCTGCCGCTGCTGCTGCTGCCCGGCGACGTCTTCGCCAGCCGAAGGCCAGACCCGGTGCTGCAACAGATCGAGGATTTCTCCGACGCCACGGTGTCGGCCAACGATACGCTGCGCCCAGTCAGCCGGTATTTCGACCGCATCGCCCGCCCCGAGCAGTTGCTGGCCGCCCTGCCCCGCGCCTTCGCGGTGCTGACCGATCCGGCCGAGTGCGGCCCGGTGACCCTGGCGTTCTGTCAGGACACCCAGACCGAGGCCTATGACTGGCCGCAAAGCTTCTTCACCCCGAAGACCTGGCGGGTGCGCCGGCCGGCGACGGATGCCGCCGAGCTGGAAGAGGCGGTGGTGCTGCTGGAGACGGCAAAATCGCCGCTGATCGTCGCCGGCGGCGGGGTGCATTATGCCGGCGCCGGCGCGGCGCTGGCCGAATTCGCGCGGCGGCACAATATCCCGGTCGCCGAGACCCAGGCCGGCAAGGGCGCGCTGACGGCGGCCCACCCGCTCAATCTCGGCGCCATCGGCGTCACCGGCAGCGCACCGGCCAATGCCGCGGCCGCCGAGGCCGATGTGGTGCTGGCGGTCGGCACCCGGCTGGGCGATTTCACCACCGGCTCCTGGGCGGTGTTCCGCCATCCCGGCCGGCGGCTGATCGGGCTGAACGTGCAGGCGTTCGACGCCGCCAAGCGCTTCGCCTCCCCGCTGGTGGCCGATGCCGCGGTGGGCCTGGCGGCGCTGTCGGCGGGGCTGGGTGGCCATCGCGCGGCGGATTCGGCCGCGCTGGGGCTGATGGACGACTGGCGGGCGACGGTGGCAGCCGTCACCGCGCCGGGCAACGGCGTACCGACCGATGCACAGGTGATCGGCGCGGTGCAGCGCAGCCTGGGCGCACAGACCATGGTGGTCGGCGCGGCCGGCGGGCTGCCCGGCGAGTTGCACAAGCTCTGGCAGGTGCAGGCGCCGGGCACCTATCACCTGGAATACGGTTATTCCTGCATGGGCTACGAGATCGCCGGCGCGCTCGGCGCCAAGCTGGCCGACCCGGCTCGCGAGATCGTTGTACTGCTGGGTGACGGTTCCTGGCTCATGATGCATGCCGAACTCGCCACCTCGGTGGCCATGGGGATGAAGCTGATCGTGGTGCTGCTCGACAATGGCGGCTTTGGCTGTATCGACCGGCTGCAACGCGGCACCGGCGGGCAGCGCTTCGGCACCATGCTGCAGCACCCCGGGCAGATGGATTTCGCGCAGCAGGCCGCCGGCCTGGGCGCGGTGGCGATGACGGTGGACGGCATAGCCGAGCTGGAATCCGCGCTGGCCAGCGCGCACAGCTTCGATCGCAGCGTGGTGATCGTGCTGCGCACCGATGCGGGGGCCAGCACCGAAGCGGGCGGCCATTGGTGGGATGTGGCGGTGCCGGAAGTCTCCGGCCGCGCCGAAGTGAATGCGGCACGCACGGCCTATGTGGCGGCGCGGCAAAACCAGATTCTGGGAGAATAGGACGATGAAGGTTCGCCTGGGCACCAACCCGATCGGGTGGTCGAACGACGATCTGCGCACGCTGGGCGGCGAGACGCCGCTGGAAGTCTGCCTGGCCGAGGCTAAGGCGGCCGGGTTCTCCGGCATCGAGCTGGGGCATAAATTCCCTCGCGTCTCCGGCGATCTGGCGCCGATCCTGGATCGCCACGGCCTCGACCTGGTGTCCGGCTGGTATTCGACCGCGCTGCTAGAACGCGATGTCGAGGCCGAACTGGACGCGATGCAGCCGCATCTGGACCTGCTGGAGGACATGGGCTGCTCGGTGGTGATCGTCGCCGAATGCGCCGGCGCAATCCATGGCGACCGCAGCGCGCCGCTGTCGCGCCGCCCGGCGATATCAGACGCGCAATGGCCGGAATTCGGACGCCGGTTGACCCAACTCGGCGATGCCACCGCGCTGATGGGCCTGACCCTGGTCTATCACCATCACATGGGCACCGTGGTGCAAAGCTCCGGCGAAATCGACGCGCTGATGGACGAGACCGGCAAGTCGGTGAAGCTGCTATTGGATACCGGGCACGCCACCTACGCCGGCGCCGATCCGGTGCGTCTGGCCCGCCGCCATGCCGGGCGGATCGGCCATGTGCACTGCAAGGACGTGCGCGAGAGCGTGATGCAGGCCTGCCGGACGCGCGATGCCAGTTTCCTCGATTCGGTGGTCGATGGCGTGTTCACCGTGCCGGGCGACGGCATGGTGGATTTCCCCGCCGTGTTCGCCGCCATCCCGGAGTACCAGGGCTGGCTGGTTGTTGAGGCCGAGCAGGACCCGGCAAAGGCCAACCCGCTGCACTACGCCACCATGGGCCGCGAAAACCTGGCGCGGATGGTGCGTGGCAAGTAGGTAAGTCGCGAACTCATCCGGTTGCACGGATGAGGTCCGGCGCTCAGACTGCACAGACAAGAATGACGGGAGAACGACCATGAACCGGATGACCACTGCGGTTGCCGCGGTAGCCGTTTCGATCTTCGCAGCCGGCGCCGCCGGCGCCCAGGGGACCGTCACGGTCTATTGCGGCGTAGACGAAAACTGGTGCCGCGGCATGGTGACCGCGTTCACCAAGGCGACCGGAATCAAGACCGAGATGACGCGCCAGAGCGCCGGCGAGATCTACGCCCGCCTGCGCGCCGAAAAGGACAATCCCCGCGGCGACATCTGGTGGGGCGGCACAGGTGATCCGCATCTGCAGGCGGCTGAGGAAGGCCTGACCGAGGAATACAAGTCCCCCACCCTGCCGAAGCTGACGACCTGGGCGCAGAAGCAGGCCGAACGGTCGAAATACCGCACCGTCGGCATCTACATGGGCGCGCTGGGCTACGGCTATAACACCGAGGAACTCGCCCGCAAGAAGATGGCCGCGCCCGCCTGCTGGGCCGACCTGATCAAGCCGGAATACAAGGGCGAAGTGCAGATGGCCGACCCGAACTCCTCAGGCACCGCCTGGACCACGCTCGCCACCCTGGTGCAGCTGATGGGCGAGGAACCCGCCTTCACCTTCCTGAAGAAACTGCACGCCAACATCAACGAATACACCAAGGCCGGCGCGGCGCCGGCACAGGCCGCCGGCCGTGGCGAAACCCTGGTCGGCATCGCCTTCCAGCACGACGTGATCGACGTGGCCAAGAAGGGCAACCCGGTGGCCGTGGTCTCGCCCTGCGAAGGCACCGGCTTCGAGATCGGCTCGCAAAGCCTGATCAAAGGCGCCAAACACCCCGAGGAAGCGCGCAAGTTCTACGAATTCGGCCTCAGCGTCGAAGCCCAGTCGATCGCGCCGCAATTCGGCTCCTACCAGTTCCCCTCGAACAGCGCGGTGCCGGTGCCGAAGGAAGCGCCTGACCTCTCGAAGGTGAAGCTGATCGATTACGACTTCGCCACCTACGGCTCGTCGGCCACCCGCACCCGGCTGCTCGGCCGCTGGACCGCGGAAGTGAAAAGCCTGCCGCGTTGACATCGGGCGGCGCGGCCATGCCGCGCATCGCCTGGATCTGGCTTGC
>CAIRTN010000257.1 GCA_903881515.1 uncultured Rhodospirillales bacterium
AAGAAGAATGACCACAGAGGCACAGAGGACACAGAGGTAGAAAGCAAGGAGAGGAAGAATCGAGATTAGGGCGTGATGACCGAAGGTGGAGTCGTCGGGTGCCTGAATCACACGCTCAAACAAAGAGTTAGAGCGAGATCGGTGCTGCGGTCGGCACTCACCCAGCTCTCGAAAATGCAAAAATCTTCAAACCCTCTTTGCTACCCTTCTCTGTGTCCTGTGTGCCTCTGTGGTCAGTCTTCTTCCTGCCTTCGCCATCCCGCCTCAAAGTCGGGCGGACGTTGCGCACGTCCGCGCTCTCATGGCCGTTGCGGATAGTTTCCCACCAGGGCGATGCACCAGCGGCCTTGCGTGCCCAGCGGCGAGGGCATTTTCGGCACCGCGAAATTGCTGCGGCCGTCGCCGCCATAGTTGGTGCCGATCAGCGAATACAGCACCTCGTTCTGACTGAGCGACGGCAGGCTGCCGTCGCAGATCTGCCAACCCTGCGGCGCCCAATCGAACGCGAAAAATCTCAGCTCGCTCACATACGGGTCCATCGCATCCCCCCCAAAGCCCGCACGCACGGCCGATCCGTCCGCGCCCAGCAGCTTAATCACTGATACGCAAACGCGACAACAACACACAGGTAACGATGCCGTGCCGCCTCAGCGCGGCAGCATCCGCCGCATCAGCCCGTCGCGCAGCAATATCTGGTGGAACAGCACGGCCGCCACATGCAACCCGACGGTGATGACGATCGCCCACCCGATCAGCCCGTGCCAATGCTGCAACTTGCCGGTCAATGCCTGGTCCGCGACGCTGAGCGGGTCGAGACTCAGCGTGTTGAACGCGCTGTCCCCGCTCGCCCACAGCACCTCCATGCCCAGGATCACCATCATCGCCAGCAGCGCATACAACCCCTGATGCGTCAGCTTCGCCGCCGCCCCCATCAAACCGCTGTCCATCGGCGCCACCGGGCTGCCGAACGACAGCCGCCATGCCACGCGGATACCGCCGATCATCCCCAGCAGCGTGCCGAGCACGATATGCAGCGAGCGCACATCGCCGCGCAGCGCCCCCGGCGCGAACCAGCCGATCGTCTCGCCGCCTACCCATAACGCGGCGACCAGAAGCGCCACCAGCCAATGCAGCACGATCGAGGTCGTGTCGTAACGCTGTTCCGGTGCCACGCTCACTGACCCTGCAACATGTCGACGAAGGGCGGGAAAGTCAGCAGAAACCCGGCCACCAGCATCGCGAACGAAATCCGGTTGATCCGCGCAAGCCGCACGTTGCGGCTGCGCCACAGCAGCGATAACACCCCCCACGCCAGCAGCCAGACGCCGACCGCCAGCGTGCTCTCGCCCGACAGTGGCCCGCTCGGATCCCAGAAGATGAAGGCACGCCGCATCCCTGGCCAGGTATCGCCGGCAAACGAGAACACCCCCAGCGCCAGCGAGCCGATCGCCGCCCCCAGGATCGCCGCCGCCCCGGGCCCGTTCGGCAGCAGGCCCACCCCCTCGTCTTCAGGCGCTGCGTCCATGCTTATTTATGCCCCATCAGCACGATCTCCGGCCCGCCACCGGTCGGCGCGCGGGTGTTCAACATGGCGCCGAAGAAGCCGCCCACGAAGGTCGAGATGAACGCCGCCGCGGTAAAGCCCAGCACCGCGTTGCGCATCTGCCGATGCCGCGCCAGTTGCGGCCCGTAGGTGATGAACACATAGGCCACCATGGTCATCACGATCGGCGTGAACCAGGAGACGTGTTCCTTCCACTCCATTCCCAGCTCATGCCACCCCGCCGTCATCGGGTTCGACAGCAGCAGTTTCTGTGGATAATGCGAAAGATCGGTGGTGCCCGGCGGCGGCACGGCGCGATACCAGGGATAGACGATATACGTCCCCGACAGCACCGCCAGCCAGGCGAAGCCGGCCATGCTGAGCAGATAGAACCGGAACATCTTGTTGTGGATCGACGAGGACGACCAGATCTCGCTGCCCGCCGCGGTCGCATAGATCACCCCGATGGCCCCGGAGAAGGCCAGCAGGAACAATGCCCCGAACCCGATACCATGCAGCAAGGTGACCAGATCGCGTACGCTCAGAACCATCGCTACACCCCGGACGCGGCTGTCACGACCGCTTTTGCAACATTACTTTACAACATCAGCCGGACCCACGCCAGTGTCCGCGCATGCCGGGGCGGTGCGGAGGGTTTCGCGTGAAATCCACCGCGCAACGCAGCCACCCAGCATTTCCTGCTCGCAAATCCCCCCCCGATCGCTTATGTGCACCGCAGCATTGAACCCGGCGCCGTCACCCTGGCTGCGCCGCCCCTTCGCACACCCGGACGGCCCATGGAAATCCGCAATATCGCGATCATCGCGCACGTCGACCACGGCAAGACGACGCTCGTTGACCAACTCCTGAAACAATCCGGCGCGTTCCGCGAACACCAGCAGGTCGCCGAGCGCGCGCTCGACCGTAACGACCTCGAGCGTGAGCGCGGCATCACCATTCTGGCCAAGTGCACCGCGGTCACCTGGAAGGGCACCCGCGTCAATATCGTCGACACCCCGGGCCACGCCGATTTTGGCGGCGAGGTCGAGCGCATCCTGAACATGGTCGATGGCGCCATCGTCCTGGTGGATGCCGCCGAGGGCGTGCTGCCGCAGACCAAGTTCGTGCTGACCAAGGCGCTGGCCCGCGGCCTGAAGCCGATGGTCGTCGTCAACAAGATCGACCGTCAGGACGCCCGCCCCGACGAAGTGCACGAAGAGATGTTCGACCTGTTCGCCGCCCTCGGCGCGAACGACGATCAGCTCGATTTCCCCATGCTGTTCGCCTCCGGCCGTCAGGGCTGGGCCGTGGTCTCGCTCGATGACGAGCGCAAGGACCTCAGCCCGATGTTCGACATGGTGCTGGCGCATGTGAAGCCGCCGCAGCTGGATCGCGACGCGCCGTTCGGCATGGTCGCCTCCATCCTGGACTACGACAACTTCCTCGGCCGCGTGCTCACCGGCCGGCTCGAACAGGGCCGTGCGAGGGTCAACATGCCGCTGAAGGTGATCCGTTCCGACGGCACCGTGGTCGAAACCGGCCGCCTGACCAAGCTGATGGGCTTCCGTGGCCTGGAGCGCGTGAACATCGAGGAAGCCGAAGCTGGCGACATCATCGCCATCGCCGGCCTCACCGAAGGCACCATTCCTGACACCATCTGCTCGCCCGAGGTGATGGCGCCCTTGCCTGCCACCCCGGTCGATCCGCCGACCCTGGCAATGACCTTCCGCATCAACGACGGCCCGCTCGGCGGTCGCGAGGGCAAGAAGGTGACTTCGCGCCAGATCCGGGACCGCCTGTTCCGCGAGACCGAGGGCAACGTCGCGATCAAGATCACCGAGAGCCAGGAATCCGAGGCGTTCGAAGTCGCCGGCCGTGGCGAATTGCAGCTCGGCGTGCTGATCGAGACCATGCGCCGCGAAGGCTTCGAGCTGACCATCGGCCGCCCGCGCGTGCTGACCCGGCTGAACCCGGAGACCGGCGAGCGCGAAGAGCCGATGGAGGAAGTGCTGGTCGACGTCGACGAGCCCTACACCGGCATCGTCGTCGAGAAGATGAGCCGCCGCAAAGGCATGATGCAGGACATGCGCCCCTCCGGCGGCGGCAAGGTGCGTCTTACCTTCCACATGCCCT
The DNA here is from genome assembly GCA_903881515.1 of uncultured Rhodospirillales bacterium. GTDB lineage: Bacteria > Pseudomonadota > Alphaproteobacteria > Acetobacterales > Acetobacteraceae > CAIRTN01. Next base: position 3,677 of record CAIRTN010000257.1, read on the forward strand.
CGCGCGGCCTGATCGGCTATCACGGCGAATTCCTCACCGACACCCGCGGCACCGGCATCATGAACCGCATCTTTCTGGGCTACGGCCCGTGGGTCGGCATCATGGAAGGCCGCACCAAGGGCAGCCTGATCTCCAACTCCGACGGCGAGGCGGTGCATTATTCGCTCTGGTATCTGCAGGAGCGTGGCGTGCTGTTCGTCGATCCGGGTGACAAGATCTACGAGGGCATGATCCTCGGCGAGCACAGCCGCGAATCCGATCTCGACGTGAACGCGATCAAGGAAAAGAAGCTCACCAACATCCGCGCCGCCGGCAAGGACGAGGCGATGGTCCTGATCCCGCCGCGCCGCATGTCGCTTGAGCAGGCGATCGCCTACATCGAAGACGACGAGCTGGTCGAAGTCACCCCGGGTGCGATCCGTATCCGCAAGCGCTACCTCGACCCGAACCAGCGCAAGCGCAACGAAAAGCGCGCCGCCGACGTCGACGCGGTCGCCTGAACGAACTGGTCGAGGCGGATATCCGCCTCGACCAGTCCTGCGCTAACAGGCTGCTGAAAAACCAGCGCGCGCAGTTGAAGCAAGCGAAGGAAGCAAAAAACTTCTATTCGCTTGGATCGCGCTCTACTGGGCTGACCGGTTCGCCTTTTTCAGCAACCTGCTAGACCATGATCAGTGATGGTAGGATCACTCAATCATGGTCTAGCTCTTTGTTTGGTCGCGTGATTCAGACCTCCGGTGATTCCACCTACGGTCATCACGCTCTACTTCGCCGCGATCCCCACAACGCCCACCACAACCGAGGCCGTGGCCAGACCGGCCGTTGGAATCTCGGCGACGCAGTTGGCCACGATGAGCGCCGCGCCGGCCAACCGCCGCCACCAGCCGGGGGACAGATGTTCCCACGCAGCACCGCCGACTTCATGGCCGAACCCCAGCACCGCAGCATCGATCGTCGGCGCGATCTGAAAACCTGGCTGCGCAAGAGCGGTCAGCACCGGTGCCTTGTGGTGGTCGAGCCATTCCCAGTACGGCCGGATCTTGTCGTGTGGAATGCCAAGCCGGAACAGGCAGGCCGCTTCATAGGCCAGCATCGCCTCGTTCTGCTTGAACGAGACATCCCGTAGCAATGGCGCCACCCGCCCTACCGCCGCGGTGACGCCGCTGTCGTCCAGGTAGCTCATCGCGCCGCGCGCGGTTGCGGCATACGCCTGCTTCAGCGCCTCGAATTGCTGCTTGTCGCGGTGTTCCTGGGCAATGATCTGCTTGAAGAGGGCGCTCAGCGCGCTGACATAGCTGGCGCAAAGTGCCTGGTCCAAACCCCGGAGCGTGCTGACCAGCCCGGTATCGGCATCGGCGTGTTGGTAGAAGGTCTGCATGTCCATCGCGTGACTCCCATCAGCTGGACGGATTGATCCGAAGGCGCTCAGTGTCGTCCGTCGCCTGTTGGCGCGGTTCCGCGCTCCCGCATCGATCGACCATCTCTGGTGTTTGGTGGCATCCGGACGATGGGACGGACCCGGCATCGATACGAAGTGAGTGTGTCGCCGCGGCCGGTGCTCGTCCACGCCAATATGCCGCGCCGCACGTCACAACCGCGACACCTCTCCTGTCAGCCGGCGATCGCGACGCCTGACCGTTGCGGCTGCCGGGACAGATGCCGAGCGTGTAACGCACACTGATCGTGCCGGAGTGCGTGCGCTTGCCTCTCGCCCACGGTTTCGGTGCAATTTCGCTCCATCCATGCCATCATCCGGCATGGCCGAACCCAACCTGTCCGAACTGAAAGCCAGCGGCGCCGTGCAGGGCATGCAGGTCGATGCCGATCGCGACGCCCACATCCGCGTCACCCCCATCCGCCACGCCCAGCTCGACACCTGGTGGGAACGCGCGCTCGCGATCCTGGTCCTGTCCTGCTTCGCCTACGCACTGGCGGCGTTCCTCTATCGCAATCTTTGGCTTTGAGCCTCGGCGCGCCCATTGCCGCGCCGGTGAACATCCGCTTTGCTGCGCGTATCGGCGTCTTCACCCCCTGCACCGGATGGCCCCCATGAAAAAATCCGCCGCTTTGCTGTCGGCGTTGCTGCTCGCGGCGTCCGGTGCCCAGGCGTTGGCGCAGCAGCAGACCCTGACCGTCTGCACCGAAGCCAGCCCCGACACGCTCAGCGCGGTGCTCAGTTCGGCCAACACCAGCTTCGACGTTGCCGAGCAATACGGCGACCGTCTGGTTGAAATGGAGATCGGCGGCTCAAAGCTGCTGCCGGCGCTGGCCACCTCCTGGACGATCTCCGACGACGGGCTGCGCTACACCTTCAAGCTGCGCCACGGGGTGAAGTGGCAATCCAACGCCGCCTTCAAACCGAGCCGCACTTTCAACGCCGACGACGTGGTGTTCAGCTTCAGCCGCGCCCTCGACAAGAACCACCCCTACGCCAAGGTCGGCGGCGGCGATTATCCGCTGTTCAACGCCCTGGTGATCCCGGCGCTGAAAGCGGTGTCGAAGATCGACGATGACACCGTGCTGTTCGAGATGAACGTGCCGCAAGCCTCGCTGCTCGGCGCCATCTCGGTGCAGCCGTTCACCATCGGCTCGGCCGAGTATGCCGATGCGATGCTGAAGGCCGGCACCCCCGACCAGTTCGACCGCGCGCCCATCGGCACCGGCCCGTTCCAGCTGGTGACCTACCAGCAAAACAGCCTGGTCCGCTTCCGCGCCAACCCGGATTTCTGGGGCAAGACCGACGGCATGCCCGACCGCGCCGCCAAGGTCGATAATCTGGTGTTCTCGATCACGCCGGACCCGGCCGTCCGTTTCGCCAAGCTGCGCGTTGGCGAATGTCACGTCGCCCGCTACCCCAACCCGGCCGATCTTGACGCCATTCGCGCGGCATCGGGCGTTCGCGTCATCGAAAGCACCATCGCCTCGATGAGCTATCTGACCTTCCGCAACGACAAGAAGCCGTTCGATGATCACCGTGTGCGCGAGGCGCTGGCGGTTTCGATCGACCTCGATAACCTGGTGAAGGCCGTCTACCAGGGCACCGCCGCCCCCACCGCGGCGCTGGTTCCCATCTCGCTCTGGGGCTCGAACACCCAGGTCAAGCCGCGCCCCTATGACCCCGCCAAGGCGAAAAAGCTGCTCGCCGAGGCCGGCTACCCCAACGGCTTCAGCCTGGATATCTGGGCGCTGCCGGTGGCGCGCGCCTATATGCCCAACGGCAAGCGCGCGGCCGAGATGATCCAGGCCGACTGGGCGAAAATCGGCGTGACCGCGAAGATCGTCACCTTCGAATGGGGCGAATACCTGCGCCGGGTGCGCAGCGGCGAAGCCGACGTGGCGATGCTCGGCGGCACCTGGGACTATCCCGACCCCGCGCAGTTGACCGTGTCATTCTCCTGCGAACAACTCACCACCGGGCGCAACGTCGCCAAATGGTGCGACCCGACCTACAGCGACCTGATCCGCCGCGCCGGCATCACCTCGGACCGCGATACCCGCGCGAAACTCTATATCGAGGCGCAGCAGGTGTTCCACGACGCCATCCCCGCGATGCTGTTCGCCGACCCGAAAGCCTTCGTCGCGCTGCGCAGCAACGTCCAGGGCTACAAACTGCACTCGCTCGGCGGTCAGCCCCTCGGCGGTGTCAGCGTTACGCCCTGACGGCTGCGGGTGGGGAAGGGAAGCAAGCGCTCCTTTTTTTGTAAAAAAAAGGAGCAAAAAAACTTTGATCCGATGGCATCCGGCACAGGCATCCGGCCGAATTCCATGAATGGAGAAAGTTTTTTTGGTTCTTTTTGTTCACAAAAAGAACGCCTTGCTTGCCTTCCATGGCTCAAATTCGCGCTGATAGCGCGCTGCCCCCAACATTTCGAAGAAAGAAGATTG
>CAIRTN010000258.1 GCA_903881515.1 uncultured Rhodospirillales bacterium
ATTTCGGCATGGCCGATGGCGCCAAGGATCTGCTGCGCCACGCGCTGTACCGTTCGGGGCTGCGCAGAATCAAACCATATTTCGATGCGCGTTATGACGGCTTCGTTGACGCGCTGCCGCTGATGGATCTGGTGCTCTGCGCGCACCAGGCTGTTGCCGATACCATGGCGCTGCTGCCGGCCCATGTCCGCGGCGCGATGCGTCCGCCGCTGACGCTCAATCCCGAGATCGATCCCGCGCGCGTCGCCGCCGATCCGCGGCTCTACACCCGCGATGTCGGCGTGGTGATGACCGGCACGCTCAGCAAATACCGCGCCTCCATCGCGCGCGACCTGCTGAAGGCCTTCAAGCTCGCCAATATCGACCGGCCGATCTACCAGCATCTGCCGTTCAACAATTCGGACGGTATGGTCTTCAGCCCCGAGAGGGTCGACCTCGGCCACACCCGCGACCTGCAACAGGGCGCCGATACGCCGCAGGCGCTGCTCTACAATTTCAACCCGCCGCAGCGCCAGCGCTGGGCCTATTCCAGCCCGATGCGCATCCAGCGCGCCATCCTGCTCGGACAGATCCCACTGATCACCCGTCGCTTCAACGATCACGCCATCGAGGATGTGGCAGGGCTCTGGGATGGCACCCCGGAAGCGGCGCAGAAACTCTGGATCGAAGGCATGGCCGGCCGCGACCGGCTGATCGACCGGCACCTGCAGGCGGTGGCACGTTACAGCGAGGCCGCATTGCGGCAGAATGCGCCGATCGACGCGGCGCTCGCCGAAATCGGTTGATCGCCCGACCCTGGGAAACGCCACCATGCCGCCACCCGACCGCAAACTCACCCTCACCGTGGTGACCCCGTCGCTCAACCACGGCGCCTTCATCGGCGCCGCGGTCGACAGCGCCCAGCTCAGCGACGCCTATGGTTTCGAGCACATCGTCGTCGATGCCGACTCAACCGACGAGACCCACGCGGTGCTGCGCGCCCGCCCGCGGCTTAACCTGGTGATCCGCCCCGAACTGGATTCGCATCAGGCGCTGAACCACGCCCTCGAACTGGCCCAGGGCGATGTGATCGGCTTCCTCAACGCCGATGACCGCTACGAGCCCGGCGTGCTTGACAAGGTGATGGCGCATTTTCAGGCCAACCCCGCCACCATGTCGCTGTGCGGCGTGATCCGGGTGTTCACCGAGGAGAACGGTCAGGAAAGCCTGGTCGAGCTGTTCGGCCATTGCGGGCCGGACGACATGCCGCTCGAACTCACCTTCGGCAATCCCGGCTTCAACAGTTGGTTCTTCCGCCGTTCGCTGCTGCAACAGCTCGGCGGCTTCCGCGAACAATACCGCTTCGGCGCGGATCGGGATCTGCTGCTGCGCGCCGCCGCCATCGCCCCGCCGGTCGCCCTGCCGGCGCTCACCTATCATTACCGCATGCACCAGGGCTCGCGCACCATGGACCCGCGCGGCACCAACCGCGAGGCGATGATCCGCGACCATCTGGCGATGATCGCCGACGAGATGGACGAGGTCTGGACCGGCAATCCGAAGATGCGCCTGATGCTGACGCGCTGGGACGCGCTGGAGCGTTTCAAGCTGTTCGTCCGCGCCGTGCGCTTCGGCATCGGCTCGATTCCCGCCACCGCTATGGGCACCCCCTGGCGGCACCTCCCGGCCGGCTTGCTGTTGCGCCGGCGCTGGCTCAAAATCCTGCGCAGCGGCGGCCAGGTCCGCGACGTCTAGCAATGGAGCATCGAAATGGCTGACCACGACGCCCAGACCTTCCCGGTCACCCGCACCGACGCCGAATGGCGCGCTTTGCTGACGCCCGAGCAGTACTACGTCATGCGCGCCCACGGCACCGAGCGCCCCGGCACCTGCGCCCTGCTGCGCGAAAAGCGCCAGGGCTGGTTCGCCTGCTGCGGTTGCGGCCGCCGCCTGTTCGAATCCGGCCATAAATTCGAAAGCGGCACCGGCTGGCCCAGCTTCAACGACCCGCTGCCCGACGCCGTCGGCATCTCGCGTGACATCAGCCACGGCATGATCCGCACCGAAGTCCACTGCGCCGGCTGCGGCAGCCATCTCGGCCACGTCTTCGAAGACGGCCCCCCGCCATGCCACCTGCGCTACTGCATCAACGGCGTGGCGACGGAATTCACCCCCACCCACGAATTGTAGGGTGGGGTGCCCTCCCGCACCCCACCGCGCGCCACAATTCCAAAAAACTTAAATATATCAACAACTTCGTAGGGCGGGTTAGCGAAGCGTAACCCGCCATCCCCGCCCCACCACCTGCGCCCAAAATTTTTCCGGCCACCCCAAATTTTTCCCTTGCCATCGAATCAACAGTCACATATAAAAACATCAATGGTTAAAATCCAGCAGGCCCACATCGTACCTGGCCGCTTCCAAACCCTCGTCGCCTGTGTGCGGCACGCCGGCGGAGCTATGTCCGAAGCGCTCCTGATCTGGTTCGCGCTGCGCCAACTCTTCGCCAGCATCGAAAACCTCTTCACCGCGTGGCGTAACGGCGAACTCCCGCCGCTCCCCCCACCGGCCACCGCCGAACCCGCGCCTGTCGCGCCGCGCCCCCGCATCCATGCCGCCCGCGCCCGACATGCGCCTGCGCGGCATCGTGCGGCCGCGCCCCGCCGCGCCCCCATACCGCGAATCCCCGCCCGGCCCATCGCGCCGGCATGGCGCCCGCAGACCGCGCAAGCCTATCCCGCCCGCGCTCACCCCACGCCACAAATTCCAAAAATTGACACACGACAGCGATTTTACCGCCGTCGCTGGCGCGCGTCTTATTTATTACTATATCGAAATAAAAATAGCCCCTACGGCACAGATTTCGCCGGCAACGTCCCCAGAATCCCCGGCTGCGGCGCCCCATTCGCCGGCGGCTGGTTCAGATCCTCGCTCTCCACTTTCGCCGGCGCCGGTGCCACCGCATCGGTCGCCTGCAGCATCTCCTTCAACGCCGCGCGCACCTTGAACTCGAACTCCACGTTCATTTCCCGCATCGCATCGCGCACCAGATCGTACAGCGTGCTGCGCAGCGCCGCGTCAGACTCGTCGCGCGCCGGCCGAACCTTGCTCACCCGCGCCACCGCGTTGCCCAGCCGCGCCCCGTTGTCGTCAACGAGATCCAGCCTCACCGCCAGCGACACCTCATACGATGCCGGCCCGCGAATGATCGAGGCATCCTCGATCACGAACGTCGCACTGCCCTTGCTGCCCCCGGTCACCAGCCGATCGCTGGCCATCCGCACCAGCGCATCGCGCGGCGTCATCGGCGCCAGGAACTCCACATGCTTCGCCCCGCCGCGCGGCACCCAATGATCGTCGATCTCGATCCGCCCGACATCGATGCGCAGCGGGCCCAGGTAATCGAAGCTCAGCGGCGGATAGTTCGGCGGCGGCGTATCCTCATTGTCGCCACAGGCCGCCAGCAGCAGCGGCAGCAGAAAAAACCCACGTCGCGCAATTGCCATCACACTCTACCCCGCCGTCGTATCCGACCCGCGCACATCGCCGCGCGCGAAGCGGAAATCGAAATTGCAGAACTCGCACGTCATCACGATATTCCCGTCCACCACCATGTGGTCGAGGTCGTCGGTGGAAAACCCCTCCAGAATCCCGGCCAGCCGCTGGCGCGAACACCGGCAGCCATAGGCCAGCGCCCGTGGGAAATCCGCCGCCACCCCCTCGGTATGGAACAGCCGGAACAACAGATCTTCCGCCGGCAGCGCATCGTCAAGCAATTCCGCCGGCTTCACCGTTGCCGCCAGCAGCGTCGCGGCGGTCCACGCCTCATCCTGCGCCGCCGCATCCAGATCCGGCGCAATCCCGCCGCCGCCGGCAATCCGCTCCAGCACCAGCGCCCCCGCGCGCCAGCCTTTATCGGTGCGCGCACAGGCCAGGTGGATCCGGTAATCCAGCTGCTCCGAGGTCTCGAAATAATGCAGCGCCATCTCGGTCAGCGTCAGCCCGGTGATCGCCACGATCCCCTGCTGCCGCTCCATATCGGCGCCCTGGTCCACCGTGAACGCCAGATAGCCGCGCCCCAGCAGCTCCGCCGCACAGGCATCCGGCGCCGCCTTCAGCGTGGCCGCCAGCCGCTCCTTGTTCACCAGCGCATAGCCGCGCAGCGCCCCGTCATCGGTGCAATCGGCCAGCAGCATCGTCACCGGCCCGTCGCCCTTCGCCTGCAGGCTGAACGAACCGCGGAACTTCAATGCCGACGCCAACGCCGCAACCAATGCCATCGCCTGGCCCACCAGTTGCGTCACCGGCTCGGGATGGTCATGGCGCGACAGCAGCGCTTCGGCCAGCGCCCCCAGCCGCACCAGGCGCCCGCGCACCGGCCGGTCGGGCAGATAGAATGGCGTAATGCCGCCGGGCACCACGATATCGGGCACCCCCGGACGGCCAGGGTCGAGAAAGGCAGGTGTGTCGCTCATACGCCGCAACATAGGCACGCGCACCGGCCTCGGCTACCACTGGCAGCATTGCAGCAGTAAGGGATCAGCAATGGCCGCCCCGAATCTCCATCCCCTGACCTCCGCCCACGCCGACGCGACCGCCGCCCTGATCCGCACGGTGTTCGCCGAACATCTCGGCCGTATCGACCCGCCGCCCAGCGCGCTGAAGGAAACCGGCGCCAATATCGCCACCATCCTCGCCCGCGGCGGCGGCGCCGGCGCCAGCATCGACGGCACTCTGGTCGCCTGCGTGATCTGGGAGGAAAAATCCGGCGGTCTCTATTTCGGCCGCCTCGCCGTGGCCCAAGCCGCCCGCGGCCTCGGTCTCGCCCGCGCCCTCATCGCCGCCGCCGAAGCCGAGGCCCGCCGCCGCGGCCTGCCGCACACCCATCTCTCCGTCCGCCTGACGCTCACCGACAACCGCAAACTGTTCGCCTCCTGCGGCTATCTCGAAACCGCGCAGCACGCCCATCCCGGCTATGCCGCGCCCACCTTCGCCGACATGGCGAAAACCTTGGCCTGAGCGTTGTCCACTCCTCCCCCCAAAGGCAGCTACGCCACCGTCGTCGCGATCGCCATCGCCCGCATCGCCTTCGGCTATCAGGTGCAGACCGTCGCCTCCCTCGCCCCCGATCTCGCCCGCACCTTCACGCTGGACTTCGCCGCCATCGGCACCCTGATCGGCCTCTATATGGCCCCCGGCGTTTTCGTCGCTTTGCCGGTCGGCTTCCTCGCCCGCCGCTTCGGCGATTTCTCCATCGCCGCCATCGGCACCGCGCTGATGACCGTGGGCGCCGTCCTCGCCGCCGCCGCCGATGGCCCCACCTTGATCGGCGTCGGCCGCGCCGTCTCCGGCTGCGGCGCCGTGGCGCTCACCGTGCTGCAAGGCAAGATCATCGCCGACCGCTTCGACGGCGCGCGGTTCACCACCCTGATGGGCATGATGACCGGCATCTTCCCCGTCGGCCTCGGCATCGCCCAGATCACCCAGTCCCGCCTCGCCGACGCCTTCGGCTGGCAAAGCGCCTTCCTCGCCGGCGGCGTAATCTCCGCGGTCGGCGTCGTGCTGTTCGTCGTCACCTGGAAGCCGCTGCCGAACGCCGCCCCCCGCACGCTCAGCTTCCCCAGCAAGCGCGAATGCGGCCTGGTCATCATCGCCAGCCTGATCTGGACCTTCTACAACGCCGCCTATTTCAACTTCCTCGCCTATATGCCCAGCTTCCTCACCGTGCACGGCCACTCGGCCGCCACCGCCGACGTGGTGATGATGCTGGCCACCTGGGGCAACCTGCCGGCGATCCTGATCGGCGGCGCGCTGGCCATCCGCTTCGGCCCCACCAAGGTGTTCCTGGCCGGCACCTTCTTCTGCGCGCTGTCCGTCGCCGGCCCCGCCTTTTGGGATGCGCCGGTGTTCTGGGGTGCGATCTTCGGCACCATCGCCTCGATCCATGGCGGCCTGATCGTGCAGATCGGCACCCTGGCCACACGGCCGGAGAACCGCGCCATCGGCATGGCGATCTTCTACACCACCTACTACATCGGCGGCTCCGCGATGCCCGCCCTCTGCGGCCGCGTCGCCGACATCACCGGCGACCCCGCCGGCGCCCTGCTCGCCGCGGCCATCCTCTCGCTGCTGGCGATCCCGCTCTATTACTGGCAACGCCGCGCGATGGGGGCCCCGCAATGATGAACGTCTACCTCGCCGGCGATCTGGTGTTCCGCCCCGACGCGGTGGCGATCTTCGCCCGGCTGCGCGCGATCTGCGCCGAGCTTGGCCTGAACGGCCTCGCCCCGCTCGACGGCCAGCTCGACCTCACCGGCCTGCCCCCCGGCGAGGAAACCATCATGGCCATCGTCCGCGCCGACCGCGCCCTGATGGACCGCTGCGACGCAGGCCTGTTTTGCCTCGACCCGTTCCGCCGCGCCCCCGACATGGACCCGGGCACCGCCGTCGAGATCGGCTACATGTTCGCCCAGAACAAACCCCTCGCCGGCTACACCACCGACGGCCGCGACTATCCCGCCAAGGTCGAAGCCTATTTCCGCACCGCCTGGAACGCCCCCCTGCGCCCCCGCGCCCCGCTCGAATCCGGCGGCACCTCGGGCAGCCTGGAAGACCCCGACGGCATCATGGTGCATTCAGAAGGCATGGTGCAGAACGCGATGACCGAAGGCTTCATACGCCTGTCCGGCGGCCGCGTCTTCGCTGACCCAGACTTCGACACCGCCTTCCGCCGTGCAGCTTCCCATCTCGCTGGGCTGGAATCGCCGTGATAGGCTGGCAGCAAGCAAGATGAAACGGGAGGCCCAAGTGGCAGGAAAATTCGCAAAATTCGGTCTGATCGCAGCCGTACTCGCCTTCGCCGGCACGGCGCACGCCGAAGAGATCGTGGTCAGCAATTACGGCGTCGCCGCCAACGGCATGCCCTATGCGGTCGCGATGGCAAAAGGCTTCTTCAAACAGGCCGGCGCCGACGTCACCGGCATCGTCTCCTCGGCCGGCGGCGGCACCACCATTCGCAACCTGATCGGCGGCAACCTGAGCTACGGCGAAATCGACCTCGCCGGCACCGTCGCCGCGATCAACCAGGGCGCGGACCTGGTGATCATCAGCGACAATGTGCTGACGGTCGACGAATTCGTCTGGGCCACCAAACCGGAATCGCCGATCCGCACGGTGCAGGACATGAAGGGCCACAAGGTCGGATACACCAACCCCCGCTCCACCAGCCAGGCGCTGACCGTGCTGCTGTTGCAGTCGATCGGCATGGCGCCCACCGACGTCGAACAGGTCAAGGCCGGCGGCTTCGGCGAGCAGGTGGTGGCCCTCAACATCGGCGCCATCGATGTCGGCACCCTCGCCGATCCCGTCTGGTCAAAAAACAGCTCCAAACTCCGCACCATCGGCACGGCCGCCGACCTCCTGCCACCCCTGTGCAACGTGATCGGCGTCGCCACCGGCAAGGCCGCCCGCGAACGCGGCGATTTCCTGCGCGCCGTCATCCGCGGCCGGCGCATGGCGGTCGAGTTCATGTATGCCAACCCCGATGAAGCCGGCGCCATCGTCGCCAAGGCCTATGACCTCGACCTCGACGTCGCCCAGAAGGCAGTGCGCAATCTCACACGGCCAAATGCGAAAACTGGCCGCAACTACTGGGGCGTCGGCCGCTTCGACATCAAAGGCATGGACAACATGATCGCCGCCCAGACCGTGGTCGGCGCCTTCAGCGGCAGCGTCGACTGGACCAAGCTGATCAACCGCAGCTTCCTCGCCGACGACCAGCAGAAGGACTTCTAGCCCGATCCTGCCGATGACCCGCGTCGGCCTGTATCGCATCGGCCTCGTAGCGCTGCCGGCGGTAGCGCTCGAGCTGCTCTGCCGTGGCGGCGTCATTGACCGCCTCACCATGCCGCCGCCCAGCCAGATCGTCGACGGCCTCGTGCGCATCCTGCTCGCCGGACAGATGACTGGCGCCATCCTGAAAACCCTGGCCAACGTCACCCTCGCCTTCGTGCTCTCCCTTCTCATCGGCATCGCCGCCGCCGCCGCCATCCACCGCGTGCCCTTCGTGCGCCGCCTGCTCGACCCGCTGTTCGCCACCTACTACGCAATCCCGATCTACGCGTTCTATCCGCTGTTCATGATCGTGTTCGGCCTGGGCGACGCGCCACAGGTACTGATCGCCTTCATGCTCGCCGTCGTCGGCGTCATCGTCAGCACGCTCAACGGGCTCGACACCCTACCCCGCGCCTTGCTGCGCACCGCCCGCGTCTACCGGATGAACCCGGTGCAGACGGCGCTCAGGATCACCCTGCCCTACGCCGCCCCCTTCCTGTTCACCGGCATGAAACTCGCCATCGCCTACGCCTTCATCGGCGTCATCGGCGCCGAGTTCATCATGTCGCGCACCGGCCTGGGCTACGAAATCCGCTTCGCCTACGACAATCTCGACAACCTGGTGATGTACCCCCTCATCCTGCTGATCCTGCTGCTGGCAAGCGGCATCAACATGACGCTGGATCACTGGGAACGCCTGCTGCTCGCCCGGCGCGCCCGCCGATGACCGACCTTCTCCGCCGCGCCAACGGCCCGATCCTGATCGCGCTGCTGCTCGCACTCTGGCAACTCGCCTTCAACCTCGTCGGCCGCGACGCACTGACCCCGCCCGCCGAGACCATCGCCTACACCTGGTACCTGCTCGGCACCGAAGCCTTCTGGCGCCACATCGCCGAAACCGGCACCGCCTTCCTGATCGCCCTGCTGCTGGCGATCCTGTTCGGCCTCGCACTCGGCCTGCAACTCGGCCTGCACCGCCTCTCCGGCCAGGTCGCCGAACCCCTGCTGCTGGCCGCGAACTCCGTGCCGAAAATCGCGCTCTACCCGATCGTGCTGCTGCTGTTCGGCATCGGCATGCCAGCCAAAATCGCCTTCGGCGCCATCCACGGCATCGTGCCAGTAGCAATCTTCACCATGAGCGCCTGCCGCAACGTCGCCCCGGTGCATTACCGCACCGCCGCCGCCCTGCGCCTCAGCCGCTGGGACATGATTACCCACGTGCTGCTCCCCGCCGCCCTGCCCGAAATCTTCAGCGGCATCCGCATCGGCTTCTCACTCACCCTGATCGGCACCATCCTCGGCGAAATGTTCGGCTCCCAACGCGGCCTCGGCTACCTGCTGATGACCGCAATCGGCCTGCAGAACACACGCGTGATCATGTCAGTCACCCTGTTGCTCGTCCTCTTCGCCACCTCGATCAGCGTCGCCCTTCTGGCCGCCGACCGCAGGCTGCGCCGAACCTAACCGCCGGTGGGCGAGAACCGCCCGGCGAAACTGTGCCGCGCGCCGGGGTAGGTCATCGTGACATCGGTCACCAGCTTGCCGGCATGCCAGGTGCGCCGGCGCAGTTCCAGACAGGCGCCACCCACCGGCATCGCCAGCAGGCCCGCCATCGCCGCGTCGGCCTCGCGCGCGCGGATGATATGCTCCGCCTCGCTCCACGGCGCGGTCTGCAACAGCCAGGAGCCCGGCGGCATCGCGGTGAAACTTTCATCGCGGGCATGCGGCACCTGCACCAGCGAGATCAGCCGGTCCTCCACCGCATAGGGCAGCTCGTCGATCCAGTGCCGGCACAGCACATGCAGCATCTTGCTGGCCGGCCGCTTTTCGCGCTTGAGGATCTCGTGCCGGTAGGACTGCCCCAGCCGCGCCGCCTCGTCGGCCAGGTTCTGGATCTCCATCATCGCCCGCTCGCCGCTGGGGGCGGCCACGAACGAACCGGCATGCCGCCGTCGCGAAACCAGCCCCGCGGCGGCGAGGCCGGAGATCACTTTGTTCACCGTCATCCGCGAGCAGTTGTACTGCGCCATCAGCGCATGCTCCGACGGCACCCGCGTTCCCGGCTGCCAGGTGCCGGACAGAATCGCGCTTTCGATATCGGCGCGGATACGCTCGCCGGGCAGCCGGGGGGAGGGTTCGGTCACAGGCTCATCAGGCGGTTCAGGGTTCTGCGGTAATCGCGCTCGATCCGCTCGCGCGCGAAGTGCCTGCCATGCTGCACCACCTTCCGCCCGCGTCGCCAGACCGTGTCGGCACCAGCCGCACTGGCAAAGATCCAGCCATCCAGCCAGCCATCGCCGCTGCGTCCGATCAGCGACGGATGCGTGGTCTCCAGCGCCACCAGATCCGCCGATACCCCGACGGCAATGCCTGCCGTAGTCCCCAGCGCCGCGGCACCGCCCGCCAACGCGGCAGCGAACAGACTCCGCCCGGTGGTCGCACCCGCGCCGGCCAGCACATTGCGCCGCCGCGTCGTCAGTCGCTGCGAATATTCGAGTTGCCGCAATTCCCCTGCGGCCGTGATCTGGATGTTGCTGTCGGTGCCGATGCCATAGCGCCCGCCAGCAGCGAGGTAGCCCACGCCCTCGAAAATCCCATCCCCCAGGCTCGCCTCGGTGATCGGGCACAGCCCCGCCACCGCGCCGCTATGGGCCAGCCCGGCGGTTTCCGCCGCGGTCATGTGGGTGGCATGCACCACGCACCAGCCGGCACCGAGACCGTGCTCCAATAACCACTGCACCGGCCGCGCCCCGCTCCAGGCCAGACAATCCTCCACCTCGCGCATCTGCTCGGCAGCATGGATATGCACCGGGCCGCCCTCGGCCAGCCCTACGGCATGCGCCAGTTGCTCCGGCGTGACCGCGCGCAGGCTGTGCGGCGCAGTGCCCAGCACCGCATCGGGCAAAGGTGCAAGCTGTGTCCTGGCACGTTCGATCAGGGCGGCATATCCGTCTGTGCTGTTGATGAACCGCCGCTGCCCCGGCGTCGCCGCGGCCCCGCCGAAATTGCCGTGCGCGTAGAGCACCGGCAGCAGGGTCAGCCCGATCCCCGTCGCCTCCGCCGCGGCGATGACCCGCCCGGCCATCTCGCCCGGATCGGCATAGGCGCGGCCATCAGGCTGATGATGCAGGTAGTGAAATTCCGCGACCCGGGTGAACCCGGCCTCCAGCATCTCGGCATAGGCCAAAGCCGCGATCGCCTCGACATCGTCGGCCGTCAGCGCGCCGAGGAAGCGGTACATCACTTCGCGCCAGGACCAGAAACTGTCCTCCGCCGTGCCGCGCACTTCCGCCAGCGCCGCCATGCCGCGCTGGAACGCATGGCTGTGCAGATTGGGCAGGCCGGGCAACCCGACCCCATGCCGTTCGCCGGCCGGCTCGGCATCAACGGTGATCTCGGTGATGCAGCCATCGGTGATGTCGATCCGCACCCCGCGCGCCCAGCCCGCCGGCAGCAGCGCCTCGGCAAAAAACAGCGTGGATGCGGCCATCGTGTCCCCCGATTTCGGCACTGGACATTATCGCGGGGCGGCATTTATGTATAGACATAAAGCCGCAAGGGGAACACGCCATGCATGTCCTCACACCAGGACAAACCAGGCTGGCCGACTGGCGCGCGATCTGGCGCGGCGCGGTGCCGGCGCTCGATCCCGCCTGCCGCCCCGGCATCGCCGCCGGCGCCGACGCGGTGGCCGCGATCCTGGCGCGCGACGAGCCGGTCTATGGCATCAACACCGGCTTCGGAAAGCTCGCCAGCATCCGCATCGGCGCCGACGATCTGGAAGCCCTGCAACGCAACATCGTGCTGTCGCATGCCGCCGGCGTCGGAGCGCCGATGCCCGTGAAGGTGGCGCGGCTGATGATGGCGCTCAAACTTGCCAGTCTGGCACAAGGGGTTTCCGGCATCCGCCCGGCGACGCTCGAGATGCTGGAGACAATGCTGCAACGCGACCTCATCCCGGTCATCCCCGCGCAGGGCTCGGTGGGCGCCTCCGGCGATCTGGCGCCGCTGTCGCACATGACCGCGGCAATGATCGGCGTCGGCGAGATCATCGCCAATGGCGTCACCGGCCCCGCCGCCGAAATCCTGTCGGCCCATGGCCTGTCGCCCATCACGCTCGGCCCCAAGGAAGGCCTGGCACTGCTGAACGGCACCCAGTTCTCCACCGCCTACGCCCTGGCCGGCCTGTTCGAGGCCGAGGCCTTGCTCGGCGCCGCCCTGGTCACCGGCGCGCTCGCCACCGACGCCGCACGCGGCTCGGATACCCCGTTCGACCCCCGCATCCACGCTGTCCGCCGCCATCGCGGTCAGGCCGAAGTCGCCGTCACCCTGCGCGCCCTGATGGCCGGCAGCGCCATCCGCGCCTCGCACCTCACCGCCGACGAGCGGGTGCAGGACCCCTATTGCCTGCGCTGTCAGCCGCAGGTGATGGGCGCGGTGCTCGACCTCTTGCGGCAGGCCGCAACCACGCTGGAAACCGAAGCCGCGGGGGTCACCGACAATCCGTTGATCTTCACCCGCGGCGGCACCGCCGAGGCGCTGTCGGGCGGAAACTTCCACGCCGAGCCGGTCGCCTTCGCCGCCGACATGATCGCGATGGCGCTGTGCGAAATCGGCTCGCTCGCCGAGCGCCGCATCGCCATGCTGATCGACCCCGCATTGTCCGGCCTGCCGGCGTTCCTCACCCCACGCCCCGGCCTGCATTCCGGCTTCATGATCCCCCAGGTCACCGCCGCCGCCCTGGTCTCCGAAAACAAACAGCGCGCCATGCCCGCCAGCGTCGATTCCATCCCCACCTCGGCCAATCAGGAAGACCACGTCTCGATGGCCGCGCACGGCGCCCGCCGCCTGCTCGACATGGCCGCCAACACCGCCGCCGTGCTCGGCATCGAATACCTCGCCACCGCCCAGGCCTGCGACTTCCACGCCCCCCTGCTGTCCTCCCCCCCGCTCGAAGCCGCCCGCGCCCTGCTGCGCGGCGCCGTGCCGCATCTGGACGAGGACCGCTACTTCGCCCCCGACATCGCCGCCGCCACCGCCCTGCTCCCCAGCCTCGCCCTTGCCATCGCCCCGCTCACCCTGCCGCTGCTCGACCCGGACGTATAAGGATGCTGGAACCCGACGAAAGCCAGGCAAGCGGCAGCAAGCAGTCGCTTTTTTGTAAAAAAGCGACGCAAAAAACTTCCTCTTTCCGCAATTCACACCGCTCGCCCTCCAAGACGAAGCGCTTGTGCAAGCGGAGAGAATAAAGTTTTTTTGCTTCTTTTTGTTCACAAAAAGAAGAACTTACCTTCCTCTTGCCTGACTTGCTCGCCTAGCCTTTCAACGACGCGCCAAAGGACCAAGCCGGTGACCCGTATCGACAACATGCGCACCATCCGCGCCCCGCGCGGCCCCGAGCTTTCGGCGAAATCCTGGCTCACCGAGGCGCCGCTCAGGATGCTGATGAACAACCTCGACCCCGACGTTGCCGAGCGCCCGGGCGAGCTCGTCGTCTACGGCGGCATTGGCCGGGCGGCGCGGGATTGGGAAAGCTTCGATCGCATTGTGCACGCCCTGCGCCGTCTCGAAGCCGACGAAACCCTGCTGGTGCAATCCGGCAAACCGGTCGGCGTGTTCCGCACCCATGCCGACGCGCCGCGCGTGCTGATCGCCAACTCCAACCTGGTGCCGCATTGGGCCACCTGGGAGCATTTCAACGAGCTCGATCGCAAGGGCCTGATGATGTACGGCCAGATGACGGCCGGCTCCTGGATCTATATCGGCGCCCAGGGCATCGTACAGGGCACCTACGAGACCTTCGTCGAAGCCGGCCGGCAGCACTACAATGGCGACCTCTCCGGCCGCTGGATTCTCACCGCCGGGCTCGGCGGCATGGGTGGCGCGCAACCCCTCGCCGCGGTGATGGCCGGCGCCTCCTGCCTCGCCATCGAATGCCAGCCCAGCCGGATCGAAATGCGGCTGCGCACCGGCTACCTCGACTGCACCACCACCGATCTCGACGAAGCGCTGGCGATGATCGCGGCCTCCTGCCGCGCGAAAAAGCCAACCTCCATCGGCCTGCTCGGCAACGCCGCCGAAATCCTGCCCGAACTGCTCCGCCGCGGGGTGCGGCCGGACATGCTGACCGACCAGACCTCGGCGCACGACCCGATCAACGGCTATCTGCCGCGCGGCTGGACCATCGCCGAATGGCAGGAACGCCGAGAGCGCGATCCCAAATCCGTCGAGAAAGCCGCCCGCGCCTCGATGGCCTCGCATGTCCGCGCCATGCTGGACTTCTACCACCTCGGCGTGCCCACGCTCGACTACGGCAACAACATCCGCCAGATGGCGAAGGAGGAAGGCGTCGCCGACGCGTTCGACTTCCCCGGCTTCGTGCCCGCCTATATCCGCCCGCTGTTCTGCCGCGGCGTCGGCCCGTTCCGCTGGGTGGCGCTGTCGGGCGACCCCGAGGACATCTACCGCACCGATGCCAAGGTAAAGGAACTGCTGCCCGACAACCGGCATTTGCACAACTGGCTCGACATGGCGCGCGAACGCATCCACTTCCAAGGCCTGCCGGCACGGATCTGCTGGGTCGGCCTCGGCGACCGCCACCGCCTCGGCCTGGCCTTCAACGAAATGGTGGCCAACGGCGAACTGAAAGCCCCCATCGTCATCGGCCGCGACCACCTCGACAGCGGCTCCGTCGCCTCGCCGAACCGCGAAACCGAAGCCATGCGCGACGGGTCGGACGCCGTGTCGGACTGGCCCTTGCTCAACGCGCTGCTCAACTGCGCCTCCGGCGCCACCTGGGTCTCGCTCCACCACGGCGGCGGCGTCGGCATGGGCTTCTCCCAACACGCCGGCATGGTCATCGTCTGCGACGGCACCGAAGCCGCTTCCCAACGCATCGGCCGCGTGCTGTGGAACGACCCCGCCACCGGCGTCATGCGCCACGCCGATGCCGGGTATCCCGACGCGCTTGCTTGCGCGCGGGAGCATGGGCTCGACCTTCCGGGGATTCTTTAAGGCAAGGCCAGAGGCTCTGCCTCTGGACTCCGCCAAAGGCCGAGGGCCTTTGGAAACCCATTCACATAGCTGGATTGCGTGAATTGCATTCCAGCGGAAAAACATTGAGGTTAGTTATTCGGCCTTCAACAGGAAAAGGCCGACCCCAGTGAACAGCAACCCTCTCGCAGCGAACGACCCGATCGTGCGCATGATGCGGGACAGTTGCGCCCGGTTCACCCACACCGCAGAAAATGCCGGTGTGCTCGCCCCCATCCTGCTCCTGCTCGCCGAAGCCTTCGCCCTGCTGTTCGGCAAACTCGAAAACATCTTCCTGCTCTGGCGCGCCGGCGACCTGCCGCCTCCGGCCCCGAAACCCATCCGCGCCCCGCGCGCCCGTACCCGTCATAGCCGCCGCTCAGGCCAGCGCCGTACCCGCAGCCGTACGCCCGCATTGCGTCCGCGCCGCGCCCGCACCGTCTACCAGCGCCCCCGCGCGATCACGCTGCACCCCAGCGCCCCAACCCGCCGCATCGACCGCTACCCCAAGCAATCGCCCTGGAACGGCCTCGATTCCGCGTCGCGAACCCGCGCCCTATTTGTTCCGATATCCGAACGAACGTTGAATCCGCCCCAGGATATGCTCCCCCGCCGGCACCACCTCGTAATTGCTCTCCGCGGCGCTGACCCCGAACGCGCCGGGGTCCACCGGGGCCATATAATCGGGGTCGTAGAACGTCGCGATCGAGAACCGTTCCCGGCCGGACCGGTTGACCACCCGATGCGGGGTCGAGGCGTAGCGGTCATTGGTCCAGCGCCCCAGCAGGTCGCCGACATTGATCACCAGCGTGCCGGGGATGGGCGGCGCGGGGATCCAGGTTTTGCTGCTGCGTTCTTCGACCTCGAGGCCCCCGTTATCGTCCTGCCACAGCAGGGTGATGCAGCCGAAATCGGTATGCGGCGCCAGGCCGAACTGCGCCGCGTCGGCCATCGGCGGCTGCGGCGGGTAGTAGATGATCTGCGTGCGTTGCAGCCGCTTGCGGTACTTGTCGACGAAGAAATCCTCCGCCGCGCCGAGGGACACCGCGACTGCGCGCAGCAGGCCGGCGCCGCAGACGCCCATTGCTTCGTAATAGGCCGACAGCGCGGCGCGGAACTCCGGCTGTTCCGGCCAGTTGTTTGGCCCGCGCAGTGCCTGTCCGGCCAGCACGTCCGGGTCGTCCTCGGCAAGTTCCAGGCCCATGCTGTAGAATTCCTTGTAGTCCGGCTTCTCCGCCCCGTACATCAGCGCGTCGCCCAGCGCGTTGAAGCCGCGATGGCGCATGTTGACCTTGACCTTGCGCTTCTCTTCCAGCGGCTGACGGAAGAACCATTTCGCCTGATCCAGCGCACCCTGGATCACCGCATCGGGCACGCCGTGATTGCGCACGTAGAAGAATCCGTTGGTGAGGCAGGCACTGTTGATCTGTCGCGCCACTTCGGCCTGCGAGGCAGACAGATCGATGATGGGGAGCATGCTTGCCTCCTGAAATGGCGCATTTGCCTAGACAAAATCGTTGCAAGCCGACACGTTTGCGTCAAGATGCCCGCCGGTTCGACCGACATATTGAGGAGTTTTGCATGACGAATATCACGCGCCGTCAGGCGCTTGCCGCCGGCGGGATCGCCGCCGCGGGCCTGATCTCCCCCGCCCGCGCCGCCGACGACGTGCTGGCCAAGGTCAAGGCCGCCGGCGTGCTGAAAGTGGGCACCGAGACCGAATTCGCCCCGTTCGACTTCATCGAGGGCGGCAAGGCGGTTGGCTTCAACTACGACCTGCTGGCCGAAGTGGCCAAGGAACTGGCGATCAAGATCGAATACGTCGCCCTGCCGTGGGAGAGCGTGATCCCCGGGCTCGACGCCAACAAGTTCGACATGGTCAGCGGCCCGGCCACCATCACCAAGGCCCGCAGCGCGCGTTATCGCTTCTGCCTGCCGATCGCGGACGCCACCTGCGCGCTGATCAAGAAGGCGTCTGACAAGTCGCTGATGAAGCCGGCCGACATTGCCGGCAAGGCCGTGGGTTCGGGCAAGGCGACCTCGCAGCTTGAACAGTTGAAGAAGTTCAGCGCCACGCTGGCCAAGCCGGTGACCATCCGCGAATACCCCGATTTCAGCGCCGCCTATGCCGATCTCGCGGCCGGGCGCATTGCGGCGGTTGCCAACTCGCTGCCGAATATCGGCGCCCTGGCGGCGAAGCGGAAGGAATTCGGCCTGGTGCTGCCGCCGTTCGGCGAGAAGAGCTATTTCGGCTACTTTGCCCGCAAGGAAGCGGCGAGCAACACGCTGATGGACGCCGTGGACAACGCGATCCGCAAGATCAAGAAGGACGGCCGCATGGCGAAACTGGACCAGAAGTGGTTCGGCACCGTGTTCGACACGCCCGATTTCGTGCCCGAACCCCTCGTCTGAGACGCGGTACGGGTCTTGCTGATTAACGCCGCATGACCTGGGAGCTTGTTGTTCTGCTGGGCTGGGGCGCGGTGATGACCGCCGCACTTTCCATCGTGTCGATCACGGTGGGCCTGGCGATTGGTGTGCTGATTTGCGCGGCGTCGCTCTCACGGGTGGCGCCGCTCAAATGGTTCGGCCGGGTCTATGTCAGCTTCTTCCGCGGCGTGCCGCTGCTGGTGCTGCTGCTGCTGATCTATCACGTGCTGCCGCAACTCGGGCTGGATGTGCCCGGCGTGGTCGCCGCGCTGATTGGGCTGACGCTGTGCACTTCGGCCTACCAGGCCGAAACATTGCGCGGCGGCTTCGTGAATGTCGCGCCGGGGCTGATGGAAGCCGGGCGCATGGTCGGCCTGAATGCGCGGCAGATCCTGCTGCGGATCCGCGCACCGATCGCGCTGCGGCTGACGCTGCCGGCGCTGGTGAACGAGGCGATCATGATCCTGAAGGCCTCGTCGCTGGTGTCGGTCGTCGGTGTCGGCGATCTGACGCGCACGGCGCAGAATCTGGCCTCCAGCACGTTTCTGCCGCTGGAGATGTTCGCGGTGGCCGGGGCGTATTACCTGCTGCTGAACATCGTCGTCGGTTATGGCGGCAGCGGGCTGGGGCGGCTGTTGGGGCTGCGGCCGGCATGAGCGATTTTTCCGCCCTGCGCGAGGCGATGCCGGAGATTGTTGACGGGCTTTGGCTGACGCTGGCGATGTGGCTGGCGGCCAGCGCGCTGGGGTTGGTGCTGGGGTTGGCGATCGCGCTGGCGCGGAGGTTCGGGCCGGTCTGGGTGGACCGGCCGCTCTGGGCCGTGGTCGGCGTGATCCGTGGCACGCCGTTCCTGGTGCAGATCTTCCTGCTGTATTACGGTGGCCCGTTCATCGGGCTTGAGCTCGATCCGACGCCGGCGGGCCTCGGCGGGCTGGCGCTGTATGGCGCGGCGTATTTTTCTGAAATTCTGCGCGGCGGGCTGCTGGCAATCCCGCCCGGGCATGTCGAGGCGGGGATGTGCATCGGGCTGAGCCGGTTGCAGATCGTGCGCCGCATCATGCTGCCGGAGATGACGCTGCTGGTGCTGCCGGCCTCGGTCAACATGTTCGTGGTTCTGCTGAAGGAAACCGCGGTGCTGTCGATCATCACCGTGCCGGAGCTGACCATGGCGGTGACCGGGTTCGGCTCGGCGAATTTCGCCTTCTCGCAGGCCGCCCTGGTGCTGGCCATCGTGTATTGGACCCTGACCGAACTTACCGGCGGGCTGGGGCGTTTGCTGGAGCGGCGGTTGGACAGGTTCAAGCTGGCATGAGCGACACTTTGGCCATCACCCTGCGCGGCGTGGTGAAGCGCTACGGCAGCAACACCGTGCTGCGCGGCATCGACCTCGATATCCGTCACGGCGAGGTCACCTGCCTGATCGGCCCCTCCGGCTCGGGCAAAAGCACGCTGCTGCGCTGCATGGCGTTCCTGGAGGAGCATGATGCCGGGCTGATCCGCGTCGCCGGCGACCCGCTGGGCTTCGATGCGGCCCGCAACCGCCTGCCGCAGACCGAGATCGCCAGGGTTCGCCGCAACATCGGCATGGTGTTCCAGCAGTTCAACCTGTGGCCGCATATGACCGCGCTCGGCAATGTCGCCGAGGGGCTGCGCCAGGTGCTGCGGTTGCCGAAGCGGCAGGCGCAGGAGCGGGCGATGGCGCATCTGACCCGCGTCGGTCTGGCCGACCGCGCCAGCTACTATCCCAGCCAGCTTTCCGGCGGGCAGCAACAGCGCGTCGCCATCGCGCGGGCGCTGGCGATGGACCCGAAGATCGTGCTGTTCGACGAACCGACCTCCTCGCTCGATCCGGAACTGACCGGCGAGGTGCTGAACGTGATGCGCAGCCTGGCCGATGACGGCATGACGATGGTGGTGGTGACGCACGAGATCGGCTTCGCCGCGCATGTGGCGCAGCATCTGGTGTTTCTGGACGAAGGCCAGGTCGCGCTGGAGGGCAGGGCAGGGGATGTGTTCGCCCAGCCCTGGCACCCCCGCCTGCGGCAGTTCCTGGAAACCTACCTCGACCGGGGCGCCTCGGTGCTGCTGGGTTAGCGCCCGTTCGCCTTCCGCCAGACGGCGAAGGCGTCAAGGTTGCTTTCATCGGTCGGCGGATACAGCCCCAGCGTCTTCTGCCCGCCGCGCACGCGCTCGATGACGAAATCCTCGAACGCGGTCATCTCCACCGCCTCGTCGGCAATCTCGTCGGCCATTTCGGCGGGGATCACGATAACCCCGTCGGCATCGCCGACAATCACGTCGCCCGGAAACACTGGCGCGTCGCCGCAGCCGATCGGCACGTTGATATCGATCGCCTGATGCAGGGTCAGGTTGGTCGGCGCCGAGGGCCGGCAATGGTAGCTGGGGATATCGAGCTGCGCGATTTCCGCCGAGTCGCGAAACCCGCCATCGGTGACCACGCCGGCAACGCCGCGCACCATCAGCCTTGTGACCAAAATGCCGCCGGCCGAAGCCGCGCGCGGGTCCTTGCGGCTATCCATCACCAGGATCGCGCCGGGCGGGCATTCCTCCACCGCCTTGCGCTGGGGGTGGCTATGGTTGCGAAACACCGACATCTGGTTCAGGTCCTCGCGCGCCGGCATGTAGCGCAGCGTGTAGGCCTCGCCGACCATGCTGGTTGCCTTGGGCGGACTCAGCGGCCGCACGTCCTGGATCATCTGGTGGCGCAGGCCGCGCTTGAACAGCGCGCTGGCCAGCGTCGCGGTGCTGACGCCCTTCAGCTTGTCGCGGGTCGCATCGCTCAATTTGCTCATGCTCGGGTCCTCAGTAGATCGCCGGTTCGGCGACCGGGGCGCCGAAATCGGTACGCAGGAAATCGAAATCACAGCCCAGGTCGGCCTGCTGGATGTGCTTGGTGAACATGTAGCCGTAACCGCGCTCGTAGCGCACCTCCGGGGCCACCCAGGCGGCGCGGCGCTCGGCCAGTTCGGCGTCGCTGACGTCCATGCTGATGCTGCGCGCATCGACATCGAGGGTGACGATATCGCCGGTGCGCAGCAGCGCCAGCGGCCCGCCGGTGAAGCTCTCGGGCGCCACGTGCAGCACGCATGCGCCATAGGAGGTGCCACTCATCCGCGCGTCGGACAGGCGCACCATGTCGCGATGACCCTCCTTCAGCAGCTTCTTCGGCATCGGCAGCATGCCCCATTCCGGCATCCCCGGCCCGCCCTGCGGCCCGGCGTTGCGCAGCACCAGCACGTGGTCGGCCGTGATGTCCCAGCTCTCGTCGTCCACCTTCTTCTTCAGGCTGGGGTAGTCGTCGAACACGACAGCAGGGCCTGAATGTTTCAGGAAACGCTGGTCCATCGCCGCCGGCTTGATCACGCAGCCGCTGGGCGCGAGATTGCCGGTCAGCACCGCCAGTGAGCCTTCGCCGTAGATCGGGTTCTTCGTGCTGCGGATGACGTCGTCGTTGTAGACTTTCGCGCCTTCGATGTTCTGGCCCAGCGTCTTGCCGGTCACCGTCAGGCAATCCAGCTGCAGGTATTCGCGGATCTCGCCCATCAGCGCGCGGATGCCGCCGGCGTAGAAGAAATCCTCCATCAGATAGGTGCTGCCGGTCGGCCGCACATTGCCGATCACCGGCACCTTGCGGCTGTAGCGCTCGAAATCGGCCAGGCCGATATCCTGCCCGGCGCGGCGTGCCATGGCGATCAGGTGGATGATCGCGTTGGTTGAACAGCCCATCGCCATCGCCACCGCGATCGCGTTCTCGAACGCCGGACGGGTCTGGATCTTCTGCGGAGTCAAATCTTCCCACACCATCTCGACAATCCGCCGCCCGCTTTCGGAGGCGAGACGGATATGCCCGGCGTCCGCGGCCGGGATCGAACTGCCGCCGGGCAGGATCATCCCCACCGCCTCGGCGATCGCCGTCATCGTGCTGGCGGTTCCCATCGTCATGCAGGTGCCATAGCTGCGGGCGATGCCGCCCTCGACGCCCAGCCAGTCCTGCTCGGTGATTTTGCCGGCGCGCAGCTCGTCCCAGTATTTCCAGCTATCCGAGCCGCTGCCCAGCACCTTGCCGCCCCAGTTGCCGCGCAGCATCGGGCCGGCCGGCATGAAGACCGTCGGCAGGTTCATGCTGGTGGCGCCCAGCAGCAGGCCCGGCGTGGTCTTGTCGCAACCGCCCATCAGCACCACGCCATCGACGGGGTGGGAGCGGATCAGTTCCTCGGTCTCCATCGCCAGCATGTTGCGGTACAGCATGGTCGTCGGCTTGACGAAGCTCTCGCTGACCGACAGCGCCGGCAGTTCCACTGGGAAGCCGCCCGCCATCAGGATGCCGCGCTTCACATCGTCCACACGGGACTTGAAATGCGAATGGCAGGGCTGCAGGTCTGACCAGGTGTTGACGATGGCGATCACCGGCTTGCCGGTCCATTCCTCAGGGCTGTAGCCCATCTGCATGGCGCGCGAGCGGTGGCCGAACGAGCGCAGGTCGGCCGGGCCGAACCAGCGGGCGGAACGCAAATCGGCCGGGGTCTTGCGACCGGTGGGGGGGGCGGTATCGGGCAAGTTCTTGCACTCCAAAACGCGCATTGGACGTTCTTTGCCTGACAATGTGCGCGTTATCATTAATGCCCGCAAGCCGGGCGGTCAGCGGTGGGGGCGGCGCAGCCCTGGAAAAACCCGATGGCTATGGCGCAAGCGGTCGCTCGCCCACGCGTAGCTTTCCACAGCACCACAGTCCTCGCCCTCGGCACTGAAGCGCGTGATCGCGGTGCCGTAGAAGTCCGTGAGCTGTTCGGGGGTGAGCCGCGGCAGTACGCGGCGCAGCACGCGCGGGTCATAGAAGCGGAACAGCATCAACGAGCGGTCCTCGCGCCGGGCGTATACATGCCGGCGCAGCTGATCGCGCAGCACAACAGGGGTCACCAGCGACCAGATCAGGACGCCCCAGGAATGCCCCCAACCCTCCGCGACAAACCAGTCGAAAATTTCCCGATTTGTGCCGAAGCACATCAGGTAAGGCGCAACGCTGGCCAGGTCTGCGGCGGCTTTGCCCTGGTAGAGCGGTATGACTTCCGCCCCCTCTGCGGCGAAGCGGCGCAACGCCGGATAGATCGCCGGATCGCGCGCGCCGTCCAGCAGAACGTAAAGATAGGGATCGCGATGCCCGTCGGCGTGCGTCCACAGATACCGCGCGGCGGCTTCGCGTGCGGCTGCGAAATCCTGCGCCGCGCGGTGCGGCATCAGGCCGCCTTGGCTAGCACGGGGTCGCAGACCTGGATGAAGGGCGTGCCGTTGCTGGCAGCCTGGATCATCGCCTGCGCCTGCGGCGAGGTCGCCGGAGCAGGCGGCGGCAGGCCGGGGTCGTCGGACGCGGTCGATGCGGAGGAACTGCCGGCGCCGCCTCGGCTGGGGCGCGGAGCCGCCGCGGCCGCGCCGGCGATGGCGGCCACCACCGAGGGCCCCTTGAGCGCGCTCGAGGGAATTGCCCATGCTAGGCGCAGCCGCGTGGCGCGCACATCCTCGGCCATCAGCAGCAGCCGGGCACGGTTCAACATGCCGGCGGCCTGGGCGAAGATCGCCTCACCCGCAGCGGGCTTGCGCTCCGACAGGTCGATCCAGGCTTGCGCCGCCTCGTGCGCCATTGCCGCCTGCACGGCGGCGGGAAGGCTTTGCCGTGTCGCCTCAGGTGCGAAAAATGCTTGCAGCCGGTCGGCTCGCGGCACGCGGATCGCCAATGCGGCGTTATCACGCGGGACCTCGCGATCGAACAGCACAGGAAGGCCATAGGGCACGGCGCGGAACACCAGCACGCCGCGGTTAACCAGCAGCGCGATGGCGTCGGGATGGCTGCACGCCATCGCCACACCCGCCTCGGCGCACAGGGCCGAGGGTACCCGATCGGGGTCACTGCCGCGGGAGAAGCCGTTGAGCCACACCCGGGCATCCTCGGGCGAAAACATCTCAGGCCGCGCAAAGACGGGAACATCGGGTTGCGAGCCAGCGATGTAGCGAAGCGAGACCTGCGATATGGACCAGATCAGCATGGGGATAGCCGTTGTTGGGCCGTCAGTATCGAAACATTCGCGCCGGTCGTGAAGCGCTATCATGCATAGACGGCGTCGCGGATATGAAATTTGCGATCACAAGCGCGCTAGGCGATGAAAATGCACCGTTCGCTTCTGTTATTACGCAGCGGAAGCGGCAATGATCCCGCCTGCGACAGAAACAATCGTAAATAAAAAGCAACGAAACCGCACCTATGCAGTACGTGGTTGTTCAAGGTGATTGCCTCTCCAGCATCGCCTACCGGTTCGGCTTCAAGTGGCAGCAGCTCTGGGACGACGCCCAGAACGCGGATCTGCGCAAGCGGCGCCAGGATCCGAACATTCTGTATGTCGGTGACGTGGTTTACATCCCCGAGGTGACGCCCAGGGAAGAGACCCGTCCGACCAACGCCACGCACCGGTTCCAGATCACGATGGAAATGGCCAAGGTGCGGATGCGGCTGATGTATGCCAGCGAGCCGCGCGCCGGCGAGATCTGGGAATTCCTTGTCGACGGCAAGTCCGTGCATCACGGCACCATCGACGATGACGGCTTCCTTGAATTCACCATCCCCCCCGATGCCCCCGGCGGCATCCTGCGCGTCGGCGATCCGGAGGAGGCGGAGGAATACCAGGTCAATCTTGGCCATCTCGATCCGATCGATACGATCGAAGGCATTCAGCAGCGGCTGATCAATCTCGGCTTTATCGTCGGCAAGGCCGATGGCGTGATCGGCGATCTCACACGCGGCGCGATCAGCCTGTTTCAGATGCAGCAGAACCTGGATATCGACGGCATCGCCGGGCCGATCACCAAGGCTCGGCTGCTCAAGGTGCACGGCAGTTGAGCAAAACAAGGCACCAGCAGCGATGGCGGTAATTTACCCTCAGGTGATGACCAGCAACCGAAAGCGCTCCTTTCGGGTGACGCCGCAGGAGCGTTACGACGGCTGGTGGGACTTGATGGAAAGCAGCGGCACCCTCGGCAACGACCCGGTCGTCTCGGCGACGCGCTCCGTCAGCAGCGGCAGTGTCTACACCACAGTCGACATTCGGCCGCGGTTTTTTCCGTTTGAGCTGGCCTATCCCGGCACACAGGCGGGGATGGAGTTCATCAAGGACAAGTTCGTCTACGTCGTGCATCTGCGTGACGCCCAGTTTCTGATGGAAGTCCGCGCCCGCGGCGCTGTGTGCGACTATCGGCTCAAGCCGGTCCCGGCCGAGCAGGAGCGTTGGCCGCCACTTTCAGAGCACAAGACGCTCAGCCTGTTCGATGCAACGCAGTGGCTGGAACTGCCCTTCAAGCCCGGCGACCGCAACAGTGATTTCGGCTTCTTTCTCTCCCCGGTGCGGCTGTCCCGGCGGGCGATGGAAATGCTGCTGGCGGCAATCGGCACTCTCGACCCGCTCGACGAGGCCTGCGAGCCGTTCGTGCGGGCGAAATGGATGCGCCCGACGCCGGAGGCCGCAACGTCGGTCATGCTGGTTGGCATGCCCGACCCATTCCGCTGGATGGTTGACGCGCACGAGGATTACTACATCCCGCTGCTCAACGAATGGCAGGGCTGGATCCACGATGAAACCCGTCAGGCCAAGCTGTTCATCGCTTCGACGCTCAAGGCCTGGATCGACGATGGAAACAAGCTCGGCATTGCCAACGAGGTTACCGGCCTGGAAACCTGGATGGCTGAGTATCGTTCCCAGGAGCAGACCCTGCGCGATGAGGCTGAGGGCAGCTGTGCCTATGTCGCGCATTGCCTGGACAGTCCGGAATGCAAGATTGTCGAGGCCGCCTGTGTCGATGCCGTGCAGCCCTTCATGTACGATACCAAGGCGGTAGAGCTGGGCCACCAGGTGCATGCGACGACAGCGTACCGACTGACCGAGATGCGGGCCGGCCGCTATGTCGTCGCCAAGCTGGTGAAAGACACCGAACGGCTGCCGCGCAAGTTGCTGTTCGACCGTGCGGCGGGCCCCGACTATACCTTCGCGCTGGGCCGCTACACCTGGACGGCGAGCCTTCAGGCATTCGCTTACTATTATCCGGCCTTCGAGCGGTTGGTGCTGCGGGCCGAGCGGTCGATGTTCGGCAGCAACACGGTCGATTACTGCCAACTCATGATGCAACGTATGTCGCTGCCGACGCAAAAGCAGCAGCTCAATCTGATCTTCATGCAGCAACGTCAGCGTTTCCCGCTGAAAGGCACCCCGCCCTCGACGCGCACCATGCGTCAGGCGGGCTATCAGATCCTGGTTGCGCCGGCGATAACCACAGTGCCGCCCCCCAATCTGGGCTACCACATGTCGCGGCTCCACTTGCGCCAGGTCGCCGACGCGGTGTCGTTCGTCGTCGAGGCGATCAACCTGACCAATGCCTTCTCGCAGTGGAAAGAGGCCTCCGGCGTCACCCAGTTCAACAAGAGCATTTCGCTGATCGGCGCCAGCGGTGACATGGCGGCCTTTCTTGCCGATTTCACCAAGCGCTACCTGCAACACGCGGAATGGAAGGGGGCCAGCAAAGGCGTGCTGGCCGCCGAAACCGTCGGTTCTGCCGCCGGCACCGTGGCGGCAATCTGCGAATTCAACGACGAACTGGCCAAGTTCATGCCCGCGGCCGACCAGCGCAACTATGGCGAGGCGGTGGGGTACGGCATCGCGATGGCGGGTGCGGTCACGGTTGCGATCGGCAGCGGCATTGCGCTGGGCGCGAGCCTTTCAACCATTTTCGCCACCGCAGGCGTGGCGAGCGTTGCGGCACCAGAGGCCGCGCCGATCATCGCGGCGGGCGCAGCGATGATCGCCATCGGCACCACTTTGGCCTGGGCGCTGACGCGCAACGAATACGAATTGTTCGCGGTGCGCAGCTTCCTCGGCAAAGATCATGGCAACCCTGTGGACTATTTCCCCTGGTCGGCGTTTCCGATCCCAACGCCGTCGGCGGTGAAGGAGCAGGCCGTCCTGCTCGGCCTGATCAGCAATTTCCAGGTCACCATCACCGGCTCCGGCACCCCATACGAGTCCAACCCGGACGGCTCGCCGAACAGCTGGATTGAGATCACCCCCGGCTACATGGCTCATGACTCGCTGTTGCAGATTGAACTTCTGCAAACCTATGGCACCCATGCCTACCGCGCGCTGATCTATCTCTACGCCACCGCCGGGTCGTTCGACTTCGCTGACGGCAACATGATGCCGCGCCTGTCCGATGCCGAGATCTCCGCCGACGGGGACAAACGCATCACCAAGGCGCGTCTGCCGCTGCAACCCCTGAGCCTGACGCTCGGAGGTCTGTCGGTGCTGTACAAGGACAACCGCGAGAAGGTCGCCAGTCGCTGCGTCGTGCGCGTCCGCCTGGAGGCTGGCCCGCTCTCAGTACCAGGCACTGGGGTGGCGGGCACGAAGTGGCTGGAACTCACGACGTTGACCGACAAGTCCGTCAACAGCTTCGATACCTCCAAGTGGAAGAGTTGAGGCGACGATGCTGACCTTCACCGACCGCCAACTGGCCAGCTTCACCGCCCCCGACGACACCAAAGCGGTGCAGCACATCCGCAACGCGGTGATCCGCAAGCATGCCCGCGCGGTCGCACGCATGTCGGATGCGGAACTGAGCGATGCGATCACCATTGGTGTCCAGCGCGCCCGCGCCTACAGCCTGCGTCAGATCGACAGCCTGATGGTCTTCGTGCTGCTGATGCTGGAAGTGGCCCCTGGCTTCGACCGCGAAACCTCCATCGCCGCGCATCTCGCCGCCGCGATCGGACACGATGCTGATCAGGCCGCGCTGACCCTCAGCACGGTAATTACGCCGGACGCCTGGCGCATCGCCGCGACGTTCACCGATCCGTCGGAATGGACCCGCACCACGCGAGCCGAACCATGAAAGCCCAGACGCAAGACGCCAACGACCCCGCCGCCCGCGCCGCCGCGACCGACAACACCGTCGCCGCCGACCGCACCGCCGGCGCCGGAGCGGTGCAGTCCTGCGAACTGGCCTGGATCGAGATCGTGCTGCTCGACGACACCGGCACCCCGATCGGCGGCATCGGCTACAAGGTGGTCGCACCCGATGGTGTCGCATATACCGGCGTGCTGGACGGCGACGGCTTTGCCCGCGTCGGCAACATCCCGCCCGGCGACTGCCAAATCAGCTTCCCCACGCTTGACCGCACCGTGTGGCGTGCCTGGCCAGGCTACGCCACCGGCGCCTGAGCCTCAGCCGATCAGCAACAGCCCGTCCACCGCCGCGGCATCGTCCTCGCCGAGCTTCAGCGGATTCACTTCGAACGTGAAGCTCTCCCACGGAGCGGAGGCCACCAGCGCCGAGAACCGCGCGATGAACGCCCCGGCCAGTTCGATCTGCCGCGCCGACAACAGCTCCGGCAACCGCTTCAGCGTCCGCAGCCGGCGCAGCAGGTCCTCCGCACCGCCGGCCTCCAGCGGCGCGCGGGCGAACTGCACATCATCGATGATCTCCGTCATCCCGCCGCCCATGCCGCAGCCGACGATCACCCCGAAATCCGCATCGCGGAACGCGGTCACCAGCAATTCGGTCTTGCCGGCGAACATGTGCTGCACCCAGACGCCGTCCAGGCTGACGCCCAGTTCCGCCGCCCGCGCCGACAGCCTGGCGAACGCCGCCGACACCGCCTCCGGCGTCGCCAGATCCAGCGCCAACAGCCCCGCCGCCGCGCGATGCGTCACCGCGGGCGAAATCCCCTTCATCACCACCGGGAACCCCACCTCGGCGGCGAACGCCAGCGCCTCGGCGCCGGTTGTGGCGATCCTACCCCGTGCCACCTTCAGCCCGGCGGCTTCCAGAATCCGCGCCGCCACGTGCTCGGACACCACCTTGCCTTCGCCGGCGGTGAACCGCTCCCAGTCGAACGTCGGCACGTCGGCCGTGCTGCGCCCGATCCGGTGCCGCATATCCGCGCCGTAGCGCACGATATGCCCGGCGGTGCGGATCACCCGCGAATGCTCCTGGAACACCATCAGCCCGTCGGCGTTCAGCCCCTCGGCGATCCCCGGCGGCGGCGACAGCCAGCTCAGCAGCACCGGGCGGTCGGCCTCGCCGGCCGTGGTGCGGTACATATCGGCCAGCGCAGGTGCCAGTTCGCCGAACCCCGAGCCGAAGAACAGCATCAGGTCGGTTTCTTCCGAGCTCGCCAGCTTCTTCAGCACCGCCGGCATGTTCGGCCGCAGCTTCGGGTTGGTCATCGCCCCAGGCGTCATGTCCACCGGATTGGCCGACGACGCCAGCGGTGACATCAGCGGCTTCAGCTCCGCCCGCGTCTCCGCCCGTAGCGGCGGTACCAACATGCCGTCCCGCACGCACTGGTCGGTCGCGATCACGCCGCTGCCGCCGCCGAAGGTGCTGATCAGCACCCGGTTGCCGCGCGGCAACTGGCCGGGTTTCAGCGCCCCCAACTGCAAACACACGTCCAGCAGTTCTTCCGGCGAATGCACCCGCACCGCCGCGAACTCGCGGAAAATCGCATCATAGGTCCGGTCGCTGCCGGCCAACCGCCCGGTATGCGCCAGCGCGGCGCGCGAACTCGCCTCGGTCGCGCCGCCCTTCAGGATCACCACCGGCTTGCGCCGCGCTTTCGCGGCGGCCAGCGCGTCGACGAACCGGTCCGGCTGTCCGATGCCCTCGGTGTAGACCGCGATCACCCGCGTCTCGTCGTCTTCGACCAGCGCTTGCATGAAGTCCGGAATGCCCAGCGCCGCCTCGTTGCCGCAGCTGATCGTCACCCGAAAGCCCAGCCCCAGCGCCTGCGCCCGGGCATGGGTGTTCACCGCGATGCCGCCGCTCTGGCTGACCATCGACACATGGCCGGGGGTAAAATGGTCCAGCTCCGTCATCAGCGAGCTGAACGACGCCGTCATCCCGATGGAGGTATTGATGATGCCGATGCAGTTCGGCCCGCACAGCTTGATCCCGCCGGCGCGGCAGATCGCTTCCAGCTCCAACTGCCGCTTCACCCCGTCCGGCCCGCCCTCGGCGAACCCGCCGGCCCACACCACGGCCGCCGGAATCCCGGCATTGATGCAATCCTGCACCACGGCGCAAACGCTATCCGCCGGCACTGCCAGCACCGCCAGATCCGGCACCGCAGGCAGGTCTTGCAGCGTCGGGTAGCATTTCAGCCCCGCCACTATGTCCCGCCCGGAATTCACCGGCCAGACCGGGCCGCGAAAACCGAATTTCTGCAGGAACTGCACGGCCAGGCCGCCCAGATTGCCTTCGCGGTCCGAGGCGCCCACCACCGCCACGGTCTGCGGCGCCAACAGCGGGGTGAGGGCGCCAAAGGCGCCCCCCGGGATCGAGCCCGTCACCGCATCTTCCACACAGGCCGGCGCTTTTCGCGGAACGCCAGCGGCCCTTCGGCCCCGTCCTCGCTTTCCGCCACTTCCTTGTCCAGATGCTTGGCGTACGACACAAGCGAGGGCGGGAACGCGGCGGCCAGCCGGTACAGCCGCACCGCCGCCTGCACCGCCAGCGGCGAGCTGTCGCAGATCATCTCCGCCAGCTTCTCCGCCTCGGCGAGCAGGTTTTCCGGCTCCACCACCTTGTTGACGATGCTGTGCTGCAGGCACTCCTGCGCACTCAGCCGCCCGTTGCACAGTGTCATATACGCCGCCACCGCCCGCGGCAGCGCCGTATACAGGTTATGCGCCGAACCCAGCCGGCCGACCTTGGTATGTGTGTCGCTGATCCACGCCGTGCGCGACATCACCCGCAGCTGGCACTGCAACGCCAGCGACAGCCCGATGCCCACCGCCAGCCCGTTGATCGCCGCGATCAGCGGCTTCTCCAGGTTCGCGTCATTCGGCGTGCCGCCGCCGCCCCAGTGATACAGCGGGTTGTTCGGGTCCTCATGCGGGGTCCGCTTGCCCTCGGCCTGATACTTAGCCAGGAACTTCACATCCCGCCCACCGCAGAACGCATCCGTCCCCGCCCCGGTCAGAATGCCGACATAGATATTCGGGTCATTCCCAATATCCCGCCACACCGCCCGCAACTCCGCATAGGAATAGCTGTGCAGCGCGTTGCGCACTTCGGGCCGATTGATGGTGACGTAAGCGATATGCCCTTTTTTCTCGTAGATCAGATGCTCCAGATCTTTCGGCATCGTCGACGGATCATAGGGCGATTCATAGCGCGGCATCGCGGAACTCCCGGACAGGGGTGAAGCGGGCGTCGGCGCAGGTGGCCACGACTCAACCTTCACATCCCCGGCGTTTCGCCGTGGTTCCTCCCTGCTGCGCGAACGCTAAGTTGACGTGTCAACAGTGTCAATCCGATAGCGCGGTGCTATTTCACCAGTTCGCGCACAGCTGCCCTCGGCCGCGCCTTGCGGGTGCGTGCGGTCTTCAGATCCTCCGCCTCGCGAAACCGCAGATCCTCCGACGCCACGAACAGCCGCTCCAGCAGATCGGCCAGCAAGCCGCGCTCTGCCTCGCTCAGCCCCGCCTGGATCACCGCCTCGCGCTGCTGCCAGATCGGCCGCAGATTCTCCACCATCTGCTTGCCGCTGCGCGACAACGACCATGTCCGCCGCCGCAGGTCCGACGCCGGTGCCGAGGCCTCCACCAGGCCGCGCGCGTGCAGCGTGTTCAGGATCCGGCTCAGCAGCCCTTTGTCCATCGCTGTCAGCGCCACCAGATGCGTCGCCGTCAACGGCCCCTCGGCTCCGAGATTGCTGAGGATGCGCATCTCCGGAATCCCGACCCCGAACCGCGTGCCATAGAATTGCTGCGCCCCCTTGAAGAGGGAACTCGCCAACGCGTGGACGTTGAAATTGATCGACTTACCCTGGCGCGGAGCGCTTTGTGCGTTCAAGGAAACCTGCTCCGACCGTGAAAACCCAACCACCCGCTTATCACGGCAGGCCGGTCGAGTGCCAATTTGTATCACAGCCGCGTTGACCATGTTGATTTATCAACCTAGCCTCCCGAAAAAATCCGGGAGCGACCGCCCATGACCCCGCAGCTCGAACTCGCCGCGGACATCGTCTCCATTGTCGGCGAATCCCCTACCTGGTCCGTCCGCGAACAGGCGCTGTACTGGATCGACGGCCAGGCCCACCGCGTCATGCGCCTGTCGCTGCCATCCGGCCGCCTCGAAACCCGAGACCTGCCCTACCGCGCCAGCGCGCTCGCGTTGCTGCCCGAGCGCGGCCTGCTGCTCGCGTACAAGAAAGGCCTCGGCACCTTCGATTTCGAAACCGGCGCGGCCCAATCCCTGCCGGTCGAAGGCATCGACTTCACCGATGTAAGCTTCAACGACTGCGCCTGCGACGCCGCCGGCCGGCTTTGGATCGGCACCCGCCACCGCGACGCCAGCGCCCCGGTCTGCTGGCTCTACCGCATCGACCCCGGCATGCGCATCACCCCGGTCATCGGCAGCCTCATCGTCTCCAACGGCATCGCCTTCAGCCCCGATGGCCGCATTATGTACCACACCGACAGCCGTCCCGGCCGCATCGACGCCTATGACTACGACCCGGCCACCGGCACCCCCAGCAACCCGAAGCGCCTTCTCGACTACCAAGGCAAAGGCCGCCGCCCCGATGGCTGCACCGTCGACGCCGAAGGCCATCTCTGGGTCGCCGAAATCGACGGATCGCGCATCGCCCGCTACGCCCCCGATGGTACGCTGGAGCGCACGATCATGCTCCCCGTCAGCAAACCGGCCTCGCTCGCCTTCGGCGGCGCCGACATGCGTACCCTGTTCATCACCTCGATCAGCTACGGATTATCCGAAACCCAACGCGCTGAGCAGCCCTGGGCCGGTAAGGTCATGTCGCTCGCCACCGATATCGCGGGCCTGCCGGAGCCGCCGTTCCGCGGCTTGTAGTGTCGGGTTGCTGAAGGCAAGGCCAGGGCAAGAGCTCTTGGCCTTGCCTAAAATCGCCTAACCCTCAGCCTCCGGCGCAACCGCGCGCAGCACGTCGATCGGCACCAGCTTGCCGTCCTGTTCGAAGTGCCAGAACGTCCAGCCGTTGCACGACGGCGCATTCTGCACCGTGGCGCCGACCTTATGGATCGAGCCCTGAATATCGCCCGAACGGATCGAGCCATCCGCCGCCACCACCGCCTTCACCCGCTTCAGCCGGTCGCACAGCACCGTCCCCGCCGGCAGCAGTCCGCGCTCCACTAGGCTACCGAACGGCACCCGCGGCACATCGCGCTTGGTCTGGGTTGGCGCCACCTCGTTGCTCTCGCCGCGCTCGATCAGTTTCAGCCGCGCCAGCGCCGCCTCGACATAGGCCGGGTGCCGCTCGATCCCCACGAAATGCCGCCCGAGCTTCTTCGCCACCGCTGCCGTGGTGCCGGTGCCCAGGAACGGGTCCAGCACCAGATCCCCCGGCAGCGTGCTCGACAGCAGCACCCGGTGCAGCAGCGATTCCGGCTTCTGCGTCGGATGCAGCTTCAGCCCATGCGTGTTGCGCAGCCGCTCCGCCCCGGTGCACAGCGGCAGCCACCAGTCCGAGCGCATCTGCACATCATCGTTCAGCGACTTCATCGCCTGGTAGTTGAACCGATACCGGCTGGTCCGGCTGCGCGCCGCCCAGATCATCGTTTCATGCGCGTTGGTGAACCGGCGCCCGCGGAAATTCGGCATCGGGTTGGCCTTGCGCCACACCACGTCGTTCAGGATCCAGAACCCCAGCTCCTGCAGGATCGCCCCGATGCGGAAAATATTATGGTAGCTGCCGATCACCCAGATCGTGCCGTCCTCGCGCAGCAGCCGCCGGCATTCCACCAGCCAGGCATGGGTGAAACTGTCATACGCCTCGAAATCGGTGAACCGGTCCCAGTCCTCGTCCACGCCGTCGACCAGACTATCGTCCGGCCGGCGCAGTTCCCCGCGCAATTGCAGATTGTACGGCGGGTCGGCGAACACACAGTGAAACGACGCGGACCGCAACATGCCCATCATGCGCACGGAGTCCCCGAGCAGCACCTGGTCCAATGGCAGTTCGCGGACGGTATCCACGTGATCCGGGTCTCCGGTGTCTTTCATTCCCTTAAAAACCCACGTCGCGCGTGGCCGCGTCAATCGTTCGTGAATAGCGTCAACTGCCGAACGGTGCCGAATCCCGCCCGGTGATGCGCCGTTGCCCCCATCCGGTGCAGCGCCGCCCGGTGCGCTGGCGTGCCGTAGCCGGCGTTCACCGCCCAGCCATACCCCGGATGCCGTGCATCCAACCGCGCCATCAACCGGTCGCGGATCACCTTCGCCACGATCGATGCCGCCGAGATCGCCGGCTCCAGCGCATCGCCGCCGACGATACACCGCACCGCGCACGGCAGATCCGGCGCCCGATTGCCATCCACCAGCGCCAGCCCCGGCAGCACCCTGAGCCGCAACACCGCGCGGCGCATCGCCAGCATCGCGGCATGCAGGATGTTGATCCGCGCGATCTCACGCACCGACGCCGCCCCCACCCCGATGATCACCCCTGGATCGGCGCACAGCGCCGCAAACGCCCGCTCCCGCGCCGCCGCCGACAGCTTCTTCGAATCGTCCAGCAGCCCCAGCAGTGCCGCATCCGCCCGCTCCGGCAGGATCACCGCGGCCGCCAGCACCGGCCCCGCCAACGGCCCGCGCCCCACCTCGTCCACCCCCGCGATCCGCCCGTTCCCCCGCATCACCCCACGCTACAGGCTCCCGCAAAATCGCGCCAACATTCTGAAAATTATTTTCAAGCAATTTACAAACTAATATTCTTGCTGAAAATTCTGAAAATATTTACGAACAATGCTCATTCGCTTTCCCGGAGCAGATCGTATGCGCATCCTGAACGGCCGTTGGAGTCAACTCATCCTCGGCATCATCTGCATGGTGATGATCGCCAACCTGCAATATGGCTGGACGCTCTTCGTGCTGCCCATCGATCAGGCCCATCACTGGGGCCGCGCCGCGATCCAGGTCGCCTTCACCGTCTTCGTCGTCACCGAAACCTGGCTGGTGCCGTTCGAAGGCTGGCTGATCGACCGCATCGGCCCCCGCCCCACCGTCTTCGCCGGCGGTATCCTGATCGGCCTGTCCTGGCTGATGAACGGCTATGCCGACAGCCTGACCCTGCTCTACCTCTCCGCCGCCGTCGGCGGCGTCGGCGCCGGCCTGATCTACGGCGCCACCGTCGGCAACGCGGTGAAATGGTTCCCCGACCGCCGTGGCCTCGCCGCCGGCCTCACCGCCGCCGGCTTCGGCGCCGGCTCCGCGGTGACCATCGTGCCGATCTCCACCTGGATCGCCACCCAGGGCTACCAGTCCGCCTTCATCTGCTTCGGCATCGCCCAGGGCATCATCGTCATGCTCGTCGCCCTGCTGCTCGTCCCCCCGCCGCACGGCCCCGACCGCGCCAGCTCCATCGCGCACGGCGACCTCGCCCCCGCCCAGGTGCTGCGTCAGCCGGTGTTCTGGGTGATGTACCTGATGTTCGTCATGGTCGGCGCCGGCGGCCTGATGGCCACCGCGCAGCTCGCCGTCATCGCCGCCGATTACGGCGTCGCCAAAACCCCGGTCAGCCTGTTCGGCCTGACCATGCCCGCGCTCACCTTCGCGCTGTCCATCGACCGTGTGCTGAACGGCATCACCCGCCCGTTCTTCGGCTGGGTCTCCGACCGCATCGGCCGTGAGCTCACCATGTTCATCGCCTTCGGCCTGGAAGCCGTCGGCATCTGGATGCTGATGACCATGGCCACCAGCCCGATCGCCTTCGTCCTGGTCTCCGGCCTGGTGTTCTTCGCCTGGGGCGGAATCTATTCCCTGTTCCCCGCCCTCTGCACCGATATCTTCGGCCGCCGCTTCGCCACCACGAATTACGGCCTGCTCTACACCGCCAAAGGCACCGCCGCCCTGCTGGTCCCCTTCGCCAGCGTGCTGCGTGACGCCGCCGGCGGCTGGCAGGCAGTGTTCTGGGCCGCCGC
Source organism: uncultured Rhodospirillales bacterium (assembly GCA_903881515.1). Taxonomy (GTDB): domain Bacteria; phylum Pseudomonadota; class Alphaproteobacteria; order Acetobacterales; family Acetobacteraceae; genus CAIRTN01. Next base: position 35,283 of record CAIRTN010000258.1, read on the forward strand.
CGCGATGAATGCCGCCGCCCTGCTCGCCTGGTTCGTGCTCCGCCCGCTGCGTCAGGGCGTGCACACAAGGCGCTCGGCAGCCCTCGCCGTGGCCGCCGAATAGGCCCCGGCTTCACGCGCCGCCCGTCTGGGGCTATGCCGTGCCCAACCGAGCACGCGTGGAGAGGACCTATCCATGACCGACTATCCCGCCGATACCATGTGGGGCCTGCTGGCCCGTGGCGCCGAAACCGCCGCCGCCATCGCCGCCCCCTCGTCGGACAAGGAATCCCGCCCGCCGCTGACCCATGGCGCCCTGCGCAGCCTCGCGACGGACACCGTCGCCGCGCTGAACGCCATGGGCATCGGCCGCGGCGATCGCGTCGGCATGGTGCTGCCCAATGGCCCCGAGATGGCCGCCGCCTTCATCGCGGTGGCCTGCGGCGCCACCACCGCCCCGCTCAACGCCGCCTACCGCGCCGATGAGTTCGAGTTCTACCTCTCCGACCTCAACGCCAAGGCCCTGGTGATCCAGCAGGGCATGGAAAGCCCCGCCCGCGCCGTCGCCGCCGCCCGCGGCATTCCCATCATCGAGCTGATCCCCGCCAGCACCGCCGCCGGCGCCTTCACCCTCGCCCCCGAGGCCCCGCTCTCCGGCACCCCCACCCAGCCCGGCTTCGCCGGCGCGCAAGACGTCGCCCTGGTGCTGCACACCTCCGGCACCACCTCGCGCCCGAAGATCGTCCCCCTTCGGCACATCAACGTCACCGCCTCGGCCTATCATATCGGCGAGATGCTGGCCCTGACGCCGTCAGACGCCTGCCTCAACATCATGCCGCTGTTCCATATCCACGGCCTGATCGCCGCCGTGCTCTCCTCCATCGCCGCGGGCGGCGCGGTCTCCTGCACCCCCGGCTTCAACGCCTTCCGCTTCTTCGCCCAGTTCGACGAAGTCCGCCCGTCCTGGTTCACCGCGGTGCCCACCATGCACCAGGCCATCCTCGGCCTCGCCGGCCGCAACAAGGCGCTGATCGAACGCGGCCGCCTGCGCTTCATCCGCTCCTCCTCCTCCTCGCTGCCGCCGCAGGTGATGACCGCCGTCGAGGAAGCCTTCGGCGTGCCCGTCATCGAAAGCTACGGCATGACCGAGGCCGCGCATCAGATGGCCTCCAACCCGCTACCGCCGCGCCCGCACTACGCCGGCTCCGTCGGCATCGCCGCCGGCCCCGACGTCGCCATCATGGACGACGACGGCAATCTGCTCGCCACCGGCGAACTCGGCGAAATCGTCATCCGCGGCCGCAACGTCACCGCCGGCTACGAAAACAACCCCGACGCCAACGCCAAAGCCTTCACCAATGGCTGGTTCCGCACCGGCGACCAGGGCACGCTCGACGCCGACGGCTACCTCCGCCTCACCGGCCGCCTGAAGGAAATCATCAACCGCGGCGGCGAGAAAATCTCCCCGCTCGAAGTAGATACCATCCTGATGGATCACCCCGCCGTGGCCCAGGTCGTCACCTTCGGCATGCCGCACAGCAAACTCGGCGAGGAAGTCGCCGCCGCCGTCGTGCTGCGCGACGGCCATACGCTGGACGAACACGGCCTGCGCGACTTCGCCGGCGAACGCCTCGCCCCCTTCAAGGTGCCGCGCAAGATCGTGTTCCTGGCGGAAATCCCGAAAGGCGCCACCGGCAAGCTGCAGCGTATCGGGTTGGCGGAGAAGCTGGGGTTGTCAGGCTAAGGGAAGGAAGGGTCTTCTTTTTCTGTAGAAAAAAGAAGCAAAAAAACTTCATTCGCTTGCGCTCGCCGTCCGACCGGTCAGCTTATGGATAAAAGTCTTTTTGCTTCTTTTTTCTACAGAAAAAGAAGATTCTTACTAACTCGCACCGGAGACCCATCATGAAAGTCGCAATCTTCGGCGCCGGAGCCATCGGCGGCATGATGGGCGTCAAGCTCGCCCAAGCGGGCGCCGATGTCACCTTCATCGCCCGTGGTCCGCATCTGGCCGCGATGCAGGCCAACGGCGTCACCATGCACAGCGGCGGCGAGACCATCGTCGTGCACCCGCGCTGCGTCGGCTCCGCGGCCGAGGCCGGGGTGCATGACTACGTCATCGTCACCCTGAAAGCGCATTCCCTGCCGGGCGTGGCCGGGGACATCGCCACGATGATGGGCCCCGAGTCGGCGCTGGTCACCGGCGTCAATGGCGTGCCCTACTGGTATTTTCACGGCCTCGAAGGCCCCTATACCGGCCGCCACGTCGAAAGCGTCGATCCCGGCGGCCGCCTGCTGCAGATCCTGCCCGCCGCGCAGGCCATCGGCTGCGTCGTCTATCCCGCCGCCGAGGTCACCGCCCCCGGCGTGATCACCCACACCTACGGCGATCGCTTCAGCCTCGGCGAACCCGATGGCAGCCGCTCCCCGCGCGTCGAAGCATTGTCGAAGCTGCTGATCTCCGCGGGCCTCAAAGCCCCGGTCCGCCCGCGCATCCGCGACGAGATCTGGGTCAAGCTTTGGGGCAATCTCTGCTTCAACCCGGTCTCCGCCCTCACCGGCTCCACGCTCGACCGCATCACCGGCCGGTTAGACCTGCGTGCCCTCTGCCGTACCATGATGCAGGAGGCGCAGGTGGTCGCCGAAGCCCTCGGCACCCGTTTCGCCGTCTCGCTGGAAAAGCGCATCGACGGCGCCGCCGAGGTCGGCGAGCACAAGACCTCAATGCTGCAAGACCTCGAACGCGGCCGCCCGATGGAAATCGACGCCCTGCTCGGCGCCGTGGTCGAATTGGGAACCCTCACCGGACACCCGATGCCCACCTGCGAAACCGTGCTCGCCCTGGTCCGCGAGCGCGCCCGCCTCGCCGGGTGCTATTAGAGCCTCATCCGACCTGACGAGATCGCCCGTCGGATAAAAATGCTGGCGGAAACAGCGTGCTATCGCTGCAATGCCTGGCTGAAATTTCTAAGGCGCCGGCTGTCTCGGTCGGCCCATCTAGCAGGCTGCTGAAAAAGGCGAACCGATCCGCCCAGTGGGGCACGGCCCAAGCGAATAGAAGTTTTTTGGTTCTTTTTTTCAAAAAAGAACAAGAAAAAAGTCTTCTTTTTTATAAAAAAGAAGCAAAAAATTTCCTTCCTTCGCTTGCTTCAACTGGGCGCGCTGGTTTTTCAGCAGCCTGCTAGAGCGTGATGACCGAAGGTGGAATCACCGGAGGTCTGAATCACGCGATCAAACAAAGAGCTAGACCGTGATGAGTGATCCTATCATCACCCATCACGGTCTAGCGTCAGCCACTGAGATGCGCTGTCGGAGGACGCAAGAAATCAAGTAGATTGACCACAGAGGCACAGAGGACACAGAGCAGGATAGAGAACAAGGAAATTAGTCCTTTTTTCATTTTCTTCCTCTGTGTCCTCTGTGCCTCTGTTGTCAATCTGCTTTCTTCCCAATCCGGCCGGTCGTCAGCGTTGGTTCTCGAAAGCACCCCGGCTTACGCGATCCCATGCGGCCGTGCTCGCCCTGGTCCGTACGCGCGCCCGCCTCGTCGGCCGCTATCAGTCCTGAACGTACGTGATCGTCGAGCCATCCTCGCCGATCGCCCGCAGCGCCGTCCACACATCGGCCTGATCGTACCACAGGTTCAGCGTCGCCGGCCCGGTCAGCGCGAACTGCGCCGCCGGCACTGCCCGCCCCCGCGCCTGCACGGTATCGCTGCCCTTCGGCTGCACGCTGAAATCCATCAATTCGCCGTTCTGCAGATTGACCATCGGCGCCGCCATTTCCGCCCGGTTCCAGTGGCTGGCGACGATGCTGCTCTCCGGCGCCGCGTAGCGCTTCGCCTTCGAGCCCTCCACCATCAGCGCGCCGTTCTGCCGCGCCGCCCGCATCCACACCTTATCGCCGCCATCGACCCCTTGCGCGCTCGCTTCCATCAACACCCCGCGCCGCCAGGTCTCCTGCCCGCGCAACGTGTAACGATACAGCGTCAGCGGCCCGAACCCGACAGCAAGGTCCACCGCGATCTCCACCGACAGATCCGCCCCGGAGGGCAAAAACGTCACCGCATGCGTCCCGATCGCGCTGCCATTGCGGAACACTTTGAACACAAGCTTGCGGTCATCCGGCACCGCCGCGCCCGCCGGCAGCGCCGCCGCCATCCCGGCCCCGACAAACAATCGTCGCGTCAGATACATCTTGTCCTCGTTCTCCGGTCTAGGGTGTGCATCCGGATACGCCTACCTATTTGGAGTGGATGCAGTCGTGAACCAGGGATCGGCATGGAATTGATCATCATCGTCGCGGCAGGCCTCGCTCTGGCGATGAGCCTCGCCTGGCTGGTACAACGCATCACCGGCAACTCCGGTTGGATCGACGCGATCTGGAGTTTTGCCACCGCCGCCGCCGGCGTCACGCTGGCGCTCGCCCAGGGCGGCCCCCGCGCCCTGCTCGCGGCTGGCCTCGTTGCCCTCTGGGGGCTGCGCCTGGGCATCCACATTGCGCGGCGCAGCGCCGGCGCGCATGACGACCCGCGCTATGCCGCGCTGCGTCAGCAATGGGGCAGCACGTTTCACGCCCGCCTCTTCTTTTTCCTGATGATCCAGGCCGTCTGCGCCCTCGTCCTCGCACTATGCGTCCTGGCCGGCGCGCGTCAGCCCGCCCCGTTCCCCGCCCCCGCCGATTTCGCCGCCGTGCTCGTCATCGCCATCGGCATTGCCGGCGAAGCCCTCGCCGACGCCCAGCTGCGTCAGTTCCGTGCTGTCCCCGCCAACCGCGGCAAGGTCTGCGACCGCGGCCTCTGGGCCTGGTCGCGCCATCCCAACTATTTCTTCGAATGGCTGGTCTGGCTTGCCTGGCCGGTCATGGCTTTCGGCTCGCTCTGGATGATCCTCGCTCTGCTCGGCCCGCTGCAGATGTACTGGCTCCTGGTCTACGCCTCCGGCATTCCGCCGCTGGAGGCGACCATGCTGCAAAGCCGCGGCGACGCCTACCGCGCCTATCAGGCCCGGGTCTCCCCCTTCTTTCCCCTGCCACCCAAGGTCTGACATGAACCTGCGTGAACTCGCCGGCCTGGCCGCCGACCGGCTCGACCTGCCCGACGCCATTCTCAAAGCCGGCGTCTCTGCCCTGGTCTCCCGCACCAGCCGCCTGCTCGCCGCCGCGCCCGATAGCGCCGAAGCCGATTTCGTCCGCGACCTCGCCGCCGCCCCCATTGCCCTGCACACCGATGCCGCCAACGCGCAGCACTACGAACTTCCCCCGGAATTCTTCGGCCTCGTGCTCGGTCCCCGGCGCAAATACTCGTCCTGCCTCTACCAACCCAACGACACCCTGGCCCAGGCCGAAGACCGCGCTTTGGCCGAAACCTGCTCCCATGCCGACCTCGCCGACGGCCAGCACATCCTCGAACTCGGCTGCGGCTGGGGCTCGCTCAGCCTGTGGATGGCCGAGCGCTACCCCGCCAGCCGCATCACCGCCGTCTCCAATTCCCGCCCGCAGCGCCTTTACATCGAAGCCCAGGCCCGCGCCCGTGGTCTCGCCAACCTGACCGTCATCACCGCCGACATGAACAATTTCGCCCCCGAGGGCCGGTTCGACCGGATCGTCTCGGTGGAAATGTTCGAGCACATGTCGAACTGGCACGAACTGCTCGCTCGCCTGAACCTCTGGCTGACCCCTGACGGCCGCGTCTTCCTGCACGTCTTCAGCCACCGCCGCACCCCCTACCGCTTTCACACCGAAGACCGCGCCGACTGGATCGCCCAGTATTTCTTCACCGGCGGCATCATGCCCAGCCACAGCATGATCCGTCACTTCGCCCCCACGTTCGAGCTTGAGCAGGAATGGTCCTGGAACGGCCGGCACTACCAGCGCACCGCGCTCGACTGGCTGGCCAATTTCGACCGCGACCCCGACGCCGTCGCGCGCATCCTGCGGCCGGTCTACGGCGCCGACACCCGGATGTGGACGCGGCGGTGGCGGATTTTCTTTCTGGCGACGGCGGGGTTGTTTGGGTATGCCTCGGGGGATGAGTGGGGCGTAAGTCATTGGAAACTCAGAAAGTAAGATCTTCTTTTTCTGAAGAAAAAGAAGCAAAAAGACTTTTTTCCATAAACGCGAAAAAAAACCTTGACGAGCGCGAGGGAGTTAGATAGAAGCCCATTTATGGATTTTCTCGATTACCTCCTCACCCGTCTGCGTGCGACGATTGCCGCCAAGGCAGCCCCGTTGCGGGGGGCGCTGTGCGCGCTGCTGAACCTAGCCTGGAACCGTATCAGCCGCGCGCAGTACCGGCTCGACAAACTGATCGCCAAATGGCGCGCCGGAACCCTGCCCAAGCCGCGCCCCTCACGCGCCGGCCAGCCCCGCAAGCCGGCCGCCACCACCACCGAACGCCCGAAATTCCCCTACCGCCGCGGCTGGCTGCTCGAATTTGCCGGCGAAATTCCGTATCTGGGCGAGGAACTGCAGCGGCAGATGGAGAGCCAACCCGAATTCGCCGAATTCATCGCCGCCTGCCCACAGGCCGGCCGCATCCTACGCCCCCTCTGCCACATGCTCGGCATCGAGGTCCCGGCAACGTTCCGGCGCGAACCGCCCAAGCGCAAGCCGCGCCCCCGCGCCGAACCGCGCCCGCCCAAGCCGCCCAAGCCGGAATTCCCCCACCCGAACCGCGACCTTCCGGCCCGTTTCCGCATCCGCGTCCCCGGCCTGCGCTGGTCCAGCGCCTGAGTCTGGCCAAAGCCAGCGCCGTCCCGCTTTCCCTGCCCCGGCAGGGGAAGCCGCTAGGCATGTACAAAAGCATTTTCCGCCTCGCTCCCCCCGTCGTCTTCAGGCACCTTGCGGGCAAGAAACGGGGGAAACCATGGATCTCGTCATTCGCAACGCCACCGTGATCGATGGCACCGGCGCGCCCGGCTACGCGGCCGATATCGCCATCGCCCGCGGCCGCATCGCCGAAATCGGCCGCGTCACCGCCCGCGGCGCCGAGGAGATCGACGCCAAAGCCCAACTCGTCACCCCCGGCTTCGTCGATATCCACACCCACTACGACGGTCAGGCCATGTGGGACCCGCACCTCGCCCCGTCGGCCTGGCACGGCGTCACCACCGCGGTGATGGGCAATTGCGGCGTCGGCTTCGCCCCGGTCAAACCCGCCGACCGCGATACCCTGATCGAACTGATGGAAGGCGTCGAAGACATCCCCGGCCCCGCCCTGCACGAGGGCCTGAACTGGCAGTGGGAAAGCTTCCCCGAATATCTCGACGCACTCGCCGCCCGCCCCCGCGATATCGACATCTGCGCCCAACTCCCCCACGCCGCCCTGCGCGTCTACGTCATGGGCGCCCGCGCTCTGGCCCTGGAAAACGCCACCCCGGCCGACATCGCCGAAATGCGCCGCCTCGCCGCCGAAGCCATGCACGCCGGCGCCTTCGGCTTCACTACCTCGCGCACCATCAGCCACAAGACCCTCGCCGGCGACCCCACCCCCACCTTGCGCGCCCAGGAGGATGAACTCACCGGCATCGCCCTCGGCCTGCGCGACGCCGGCTCCGGCATGATCGAACTGGTTTCCGACTGGAACACGCCCGACGCCGCCACCGAATTCGCCATGGTCCGCCGCATCGTCGAAGCCACCGGCCGCCCCCTGGTGTTCTCCCTCTCCCAGCGCCACGACCGCACGCGGGACTGGCGCACTTTGCTCGACCTCTCCGACCAGGCTGCCGCCGACGGCCTGTCGATCCGCCCGGTGTTCCCGCCGCGCCCGATCGGCATCCTGTTCGGCCTGCTCGGCAGCCAGAACCCGTTCTCCGGCACCCCGTCCTACAAAGCCCTCGCCCACCTGCCTTTGCCCGACCGCGTCGCCGCGCTGCGAGACCCGCAAACCCGCGCCCGCATCCTCGCCGAAGACCCCCACGCCGGCAGCAACTTCCCCCTGCTCGCCCGCCTGTCCTACGCCCGCATGTTCCCCTTCGGCGACCCGCCGGACTACGAACCGCCGGAATCCAACTCCGTCGCCGCCATCGCCGCCCGCCAGGGCCGCAGCGCCGCCGACGTCGCTTACGACCTGCTGATCGCCGACGGCGGCCAGTCCTTCCTGTTCGCCCCGCTCACCAATTACGCCGGCTTCTCGCTCGCCCCCTGCGAGGAGATGCTGACCCATCCGAACACCATCGTCGGCCTCTCCGATGGCGGCGCCCATGTCGGCTTCATCTCCGACGCCAGCTTCCCCACCTACCTGCTCAGCTACTGGGGCCGCGACCGCGCCACCGGCCGCCAACCGGTCGAGGAACTGATCCGCCGCCAGACCTCCGACACCGCCCGCGCCGTCGGCCTCACCGACCGCGGCATCCTCCGCCCCGGCCTGCGCGCCGACCTCAACATCATCGATTTCGACCGCCTCGCCCTGCACCGCCCCGAAATGCGCTTCGACCTGCCAGCCGGCGGCCGGCGCCTGCTGCAACGCGCCACCGGCTATACCGCAACCATCGTCGCCGGCGCCATCACCTACCGCGACGGCGCCGCCACCGGCGCGCTTCCCGGCCGGTTGGTCAGGAAACGAGCCGGCAATGGCAAGCAAGGTGATTGATGAGCAGCCGACATTTCGTGACGTTCCGCGATATATTGACAAGAAAACCGAGCGCGCGGCGGCTATTCTGAATAGACGTGGCCTTTGCGAGGCGGCTCATCTACAATGGATGAAGATTTGGCGCTGAACTAAACATATGAATACCCTGCCGCAACCCAGCATCCTGGTCGTGGACGACGACGATGACATTCGTCTCGAACTTGTCGAGTATCTGCTCGACGAAGGCATGCCTGTTGTCTCCGCCGGTGACGTGCCCTCGGGCTTGCGCTGTCTGGAGGCCGCAGGGCCCGGTGGCATCAGCGTCGTTGTCACCGATGTCAAAATGCCGGGGCGCGATGGCATCTCCTTCGCCCAGGAACTGCTCGACACCGTCAAGGAAGATGACGCGCTTGAGGTGATCATCATCACCGGGCACGGCAATTTCGCCCTCGCCCTGCAGACCATCCGCATGCGCGCCTTCGATCTCATCCCCAAGCCGATGCTCCTCGCTTCCGTCGCCGATTCCGTGCGCCGCGCCCATGCCCGCGCGATGCAGCGGCGCCAGGCGGTGAGCCGCGGCAGCGAAGCGGCCGACTTGTTGGCCGCGCGCGAAACCGCCCTGGCCGATCGTGTCACCGCCCTGTCCACCGAGATCGCCGTCTCGCTCGACAAGGCCAATGCCGCCTTCCTGCGCACCGTGCGCCACGGCCTGCGCACACCCCTGGTCCCGGTGATCGGCCTGTCCGAACTGATCGAGGAAAAGGCCGGCCAGCTCGCCCCCGACCAGCTTCTGGACTACGCCAGGATGATCCGCGAGGCCGGCGAGAAACTTCAGCGGACATCGCCCGGTCGCTACGCGAATAGCCGCAGCCACTCAGCGCCACACCAACCGATACCAACACAACCGCCGTCGTCACAAAGCGAGACATCGC
>CAIRTN010000259.1 GCA_903881515.1 uncultured Rhodospirillales bacterium
AAATCATCCCCGAAGCCCGCATGGCAATGGCCCATGGCCGCCTCTCGCCCAGCGAACTCGAACGGGTGATGACCGAGTTCTCCGACGGCAAATACGACATCCTCCTCTCCACCAACATCGTCGAATCCGGGCTCGACATGCCCGCCGTCAACACGCTGGTGATCTACCGCGCCGACATGTTCGGCCTCGGCCAGCTCTACCAGCTCAGGGGCCGCGTCGGCCGCGGCAAGCAGCGCGGCTACGCCTACCTCACCTGGCCGCCCAACCACCGCCTCACCGGCACCGCCGAAAAGCGCCTGGAAGTGATGCAAACGCTCGACCAGCTCGGCGCCGGCTTCACGCTGGCCAGCCACGACCTCGACATCCGCGGCGCCGGCAACCTGCTCGGCGACGAACAATCCGGCCATATCCGCGAGGTCGGCATCGAGCTCTACCAGCAGATGCTGGAAGACGCCGTCGCCGACATGCGCTCCACCACCGGCACCCCCGCCGGCAACCGCGAATGGACGCCCACGATCAATCTCGGCCTGCCGGTGATGATCCCCGAAACCTATGTCCCGGACCTCCCCGTCCGCCTCGGCCTCTACCGCCGCATCGGCGCCCTCGCCACCGACGGCGAAGGCGAAGCCATGGCCGCCGAACTGGTCGACCGCTTCGGCAATCCGCCGGAGGAGGTGGACAACCTGCTCGCCGTCGTCGCCCTCAAACGCCTCTGCCGCGAAGCCGGCGTGGACAAGCTCGACGCCGGCCCGAAAGGCATGGTCATCGGCTTCCGCGGCAACGCCTTCCGCAACCCCGCCGGCCTCGTCGCCTGGCTCGGCAAACGCGGCGGCGCCATCCGCCTGCGCCCCGACCACAAACTCGCTCTGGTCCGCGAAATGGCCGTCACCGACCGCATGAAAACCGCCCGCGACCTGCTCGGCAACCTCGCTCGCATTGCGCGGGCGGTCTGAAGCAAGCAGTCCCTTTTTTGAAAAAAAGGGGACCCAAAAAACTTAATTAATTCAACACACTATCTTGTAGGGCGGATAAGCGAAGCGCCATCCGCCGCTTCCGTGCCGACCCAAAAAAAAGAAAAAAAGCACTAATCGCACTATTTTTCCTTGCATCCTATCTAACTTCGACATATAACGCGCCCATGAACCGATTTGGACGCCTCCTCACCGAACTGAAAGGTACCATCGCCGAACGCACGTGGAGTGCGTGCGCCCTGATTCTGCTCTGGCTGCAGCTCAAGCGCCTCACCACCGCGCTCGACACGCTGTTCACCGCCTGGCGCAACGGCGAACTCCCCGCGCCGCCCCCGGCCGCCCAAGCACCCGAACCGGTCCCCCACACCCGACCCCGCGCCCCCAGCAGTCCGTGCGCGCAACCCCGAATCCGTACCCGTGCGCCCGCCCCGCGCCCGCAAACCCGCACGCCGCGCGCACCCCGGCCGCACCAACCCCACTTCCCCCCGCCGCGCATCGCGCGCGGGAAGCGGTTCGACCTCCCATTATCTCGTTTTTCAAAAACGCGGCTTCTGACGCTGCGGGAGACGTGCGCATTAAATGTTACGATAAAGAAACAAAAACACCTAACCCCACGATATAGCGCCTTTCCCAACTTCCTATATGTTCGCCCCAACAGAATCAGCGCCACCGGGAGCACCTATGTCCGCCTACCTCATCGCCAACATCAAAGTGACTGACCCCGTCGCCTTCGCCACTTATCGTGAGCAGGTCGCCCCGATGATCGCAGCCCACGGTGGCCGCTACCTCGTGCGCGGCGGCGCCATCACCAATGTCGAGGGAGATCTCGGCATCGAGCGCCTGGTCATCGTCGAATACCCCTCGATGGACGTCCTCAAGGCCTTCTACCACGGCCCCGACTACGCCCCGCTGATCGCGCTCCGCAGCAGCGCCACCATCTCCCACGTCTCGCTGGTCGAAGGCTACGCCCCATGAGCTTCCAGATTGTCGCCCCCCGCATGATGCTGGTCGGCGGCGGCACCGTCGCGCAAACAGCCGAAGTGCTCGCCAAGTTCGGCCTCACCCGCCCGCTAGTTGTCACCGACCCGTTCATGGTCAAATCCGGCATGGTCAACCGCGTGCTGGAACCCTTGGCCAAGGCCGGCATCACGGCTTCCGTCTTCTCCGACACCATCCCCGAACCCACCGACACCATCGTCGTCGCCGGAGTCGCCGTGCTGCGCGCCGGCAATTATGACTGCATGATCGGCTTCGGCGGCGGCTCCCCGATCGACACCGCCAAGGCCATGGCGATCCTGGCGACCGGCGACAAGCCAATGTCCGCCTACAAGGTCCCCTTCGCCGCCGACCACGCCGCCATGCCGGTGATCGCTATCCCCACCACGGCGGGAACCGGCTCGGAGGCCACCCGCTTCACTGTCATCACCGACGCCATCCGTGACGAGAAAATGCTGATCGCCGGCCTTGGCGCCCTGCCGCTTGCCGCCATCGTCGATTACGAACTCACCTTCTCCGTCCCCAAGCGCACCACCGCCGATACCGGCGTCGACGCCTTCAGCCACGCGCTCGAAGCCTACGTCTCCCGCCGCGCCACCCCGTTCAGCGACGCCAACGCGCTCGCCGCCATGGACCTGATCGGCGCCAACCTGCGCAAGGCCTATCACGAACCCGATAACGCCGCCGCCCGCGAAGCCATGATGCTCGGCGCCAGCCTCGCCGGCATCGCCTTCACCAACGCCTCCGTCGCCCTGGTCCACGGCATGTCCCGCCCGATCGGCGCCCATTTCCACGTCCCGCACGGCCTGTCCAATGCCATGCTGCTGCCGGCCGTCACCCGCTTCGGCCTCGCTGCCGGCCTCGCCCGCTACGCCACCGCCGCGCGGCGCAGCGGCTTCGCCCTGCCGACCGACAGCGACGAAATCGCCGCCGAAAAACTCGCCGACGGCCTCGCTGCCCTGAATACCGAGCTATCCGTCCCCACCCCCGCCGGCTTCGGCATCGACCCCACAATCTGGAACGCCAAGCTCGACCTGATGGCCGACCAGGCGCTGGCCTCCGGCAGCCCCGCCAACAACCCCCGCATCCCCGACAAGGCCGAAATCATCGCCCTCTACCGGGCGGTCTGGTCCGCCAACGCCTGAAACGCCGGCGGGATCGCCCGGGCCAGCAGGCCGGCCCAGCGATCCTGCCCGGCCGCGTCCGCGATCAGATCCTGCCGGATCTCCAGTTCCAGATACGGCAACCCCCGCCGCTCGACATGCACCGGCACCGAATAATCGGTGTCATCGGTCACCACATAGGGTTGATTCTCTCCAACAACGATCCCCTCGGCCCGCAACTGCCCCGCAAGCGCCAGCGAAAACGCACTGTGCTTGTTGAACAGCACCGAAGCCTGCCAGGGCCGCGTCACCCCCTTGAACACATCGGTCATCGAATGCATCGCGATCACCGCCACCGGCCGACGTGCTTCGATCTCCGCCTCGATCCGCGCATGATACGGCGCAAATATCTCCGCCACCCGGCCTTCGCGCGTCGCGCCGATATTGCCCGGAATCGCGGTGTTCTCGCTGATCTCAGGCACCGAGCCCGGCCAAGCCGGATTACGGTTGCAATCGATCACCAAACGTGAATACAACTGACTGATCGCCACCGCATCCAGCGCCAGCGCCAGCCGCTGCGTCACCCCCCAGATGCCGATATCCCAACCGATATGCCGGTTGATCTCCTCCTGCCGCAGCCCCAGCGACCCCAGCGCCTGCGGGATCGCCCGCCCGCCATGATCCGCCGTCAGCAGGAACCCGCCCGTGGCCCCCGCGTTATGCACCATTACCGGGTCGGGATCGCCCGGGCTCAGCAGCATCAGCTCACCCAGTGCGCCGGCACCCAGTAGCAAGGTGCGGGAACCTTGTCGCGCTTCCAGTAGCCATCCATCCACAGGTTGGTGACCTCAGGCTTGCGCTTGATCCAGTTGCCCTCGCGCCAGGAATACGACGTGCCGTTCCAGTCCCAATAGCCGGGCTGCCAGATCTGCTCATCCTCCGAAACCGGCGGCTTCGCCCGCAACTCCGACTTCAACCCCGGCGGTACCGGACAATCCCCGGCATTCTCCCGCACCGTGTCGCACCCCGTCAGCGCAAAACCGACGACCAGCCCAAGCAGCAGCACCTGCACCCGCATCGAAGCTCTCCCAAAGTTCACTGATGTCTATGCCACCGCGGCCGTGCCGACCAGGGCCTCGCTCGGCGCCCGCAGCATCGCCGCATTTGCCAGCACCCGCGGCATCACCTGATCCAGGAACACCGACGCCGCGATCCGCGCCGCCTCCGGCGCCCCCTGACCCGCCAGCACCCGGGCACACAACCACCCCGCGGCCACCGTGCCGATCACCTGCAGGAACGGCGACGCTCCCGCCTCCGCCGCCCGCGGCTCCGCCTGCCGCAGCCAATCCGCCGCCGACCTGGCCGCCGAAACCGCGCCCTCCAGCACCGGCGCCTCGGCCGCGATGGTATCGAGCAACTGCCCCACCGCCGCCCCCTGATCGCGCAGCAGCCCGCGCTTCAGCAGCGTCAGCGCCTGAATGCCATTGGTGCCCTCATAGATCGGCGTAATCCGCGCATCGCGCAGATGCTGCGCCGCCCCGGTCTCCTCGATGAATCCCATGCCGCCATGCACCTGCACCCCCAGCGACGCCGCCTCGACCCCGGCATCGGTCGCCCAGGCCTTCACCACCGGGATCAGCAACTCGCTGCCGGTCCATGCAGCATGCAACGTCAGCAACCGCCCGCCCAGCGCCAGCGCCCGCATCGTCCACAGCATCCGCCGCACATCCGGCATCTGGTCCAGCGTCACGCCGAACTGGCTACGCTGGGTGGAGAACGCGGCCGCCCGGCGAAACGCCCGCTCGGCCACCGCGACGCCCTGCATCGCCACCCCAAGCCGTGCGCCGTTCATCATGGTGAACATGCTTGGCAGCCCGCGGTGCGGCGCCCCCACTATCTCGCCGAGGGCATCGGTGAACGCCATCACGCAGGTCGGGCTGGCATGGATGCCCAGCTTGTGCTCCAGCGACAGGCACTTCACCCCGTTGCGCGAGCCGTCCGCGTTGATCTTCTTCACTGCGAACAGGCTGATCCCCGCACTGCCCGCCGGCGCATCCGGCAGCCGCGCAAGCACCATGTGCACGATGTTCTCGGTCATCTCGTGATCGCCGTAGGTGATGAAGATCTTCTGCCCGGTGATCCGATAGCCGCCCTTGCCGTCCGGCTCCGCCTTGGTGCGCACGCCCGACAGGTCGGAGCCCGATTGCGGCTCGGTCAGGCACATCGTGCCGGTCCAGCGCCCCTCGATCATCGGCCGCAGCAGGTGCGCCTGCTGATCCGCCGTGCCATGCACCTCCAGCAGCTTGATCGCATCCAGCGTCAGCATCGGGCAGAGCCCGAACGCCATATTCGCCGACGACACCGGCTCGAACGCCGCCAGGAGCAGCGTCTCCGGCAACCCCTGTCCGCCATGCGCTGGGTCCGCCGCGATGCCGATCCAGCCGGCCTCGGCATAGGCGGTATAGGCGGCGGGGAACCCCTCGGGCACATGCACGACCCCGTCGATCAGCTTCGCCCCGGTGCGATCGCCCGAAACATCCAGCGGCCCCAGCACCCCCTCGGCCGTCTTGGTGGCTTCTTCCAGGATGGCGCAGGTATCGGCCTCATCCATGGCATCGAAGCCGATGACGTTGTGCAGCAGCCAGGCGGTCTCGGCGGGGGGGGCGGTCATGGCCATGCGAACAACTCCATGCGAAGGCGCCTCTTCTTATCCGCGCCGGGCAGGGAAGGGAACCCGGATCGGCTCGGACGTCGCCAGCCGGATGCTAAGCGCCACAGGCACCACGCCCAGCAGGTCCAGCACCTCCAGCCGCTCGCCCAGCACCGCCCACGACATCAGCAACCCCAAGGGTGGCATCAGGAAGTGCAGCGACGCAGCCGACGACGCCGATCCGCGCCGCAGCAGGATGAACCACAGCAGGAACGAGCCGATCGACACCAGAAACACAAACCAGGCCATCACCAGCCAGAACTGCAACCCCGCATGCACCGCCGCCACCGGCTCGCTGATCAGCCCTATCGCCAGCAGCGCCAGCCCCGACCCCGCCTGCTGCCCGCCCGCCACCACCGGCAGCGGCAACGTCGTCGCCGACCGCTTGAACCACAATGTCGCCGCCGTCAGCGAGATCATGCCAACGAACAGCAAGCCGATGCCGATCGGGTCCTCACCGCTGAGCACCACCCGGTTGCGCACCACGAACGCCGCACCGGTGAACCCCAGCAACAGCCCCGCCGCCTTGCGCCAAGTCATCCGCTCTCCCAGCACCGGCACCGCGGCAATCCCGATCAGGATCGGGTTCAGGCTGGTGATGATCGTTGCCAAACCCGCCGAGACTGTTCCCATCGCGAGCCACGCCAGCCCCTGGTAGCAGGCTTGGTTCAGCAGCCCCATCGCCATCAGCCGCCCCCAGGGCACGCCGCGCAACTGCCCGCGCCAGCCGGCAAAGCCGAGCAGCAACGCCGCCGCGATCAGGAATCGCAACCCCAGGAACAACAGCGCCGGACAGGTGGCTATCGCCAGCTTGGCCGCGGGGAAGGCTGAACTCCAGGTCAGGCAAAACAGCAGGACGAGGGCGAAATAGCGCGTCTTCACGGCACGCCAAGCCAAGCTGTCCGCGCACCCAACGCCGGGCGGGCACCTCGCAGCACCGGTATCCGGCGCTGGCCACCAGGAGCACCAAGGAAAGCGTCACCGCTGCCAATGCCAGGCGCGGTCCGAGGCCGAGCGACTCCGGTGGGACGCCGACCGCGGTGAGGATGCCACCGACGGCGAGGTAGACCGGCGCATGCCAAAGATAGATGGAATAGGACACGTCGCCGAGATAATGCAGCGGCCCCTCGTTCAGCAGACGTCCGGCCCATCCACCTGCCCCGATCGCCAGCAACAACAATGCGGCGATGGCCAGCAGCCAGAAAAGGTCGAAAGTCAGTGCCCACCCGAGCAGCGCCGCTGGGGCGACAATCCAGGCGGCAATTCGAAGCGCACGTGCGTGATGGTCCGTCCAGGCTCGGCATAAGGCGATACCAATCAGAAACCCACCCGCGGCGCGCGAAAAACCGAATACGTGAGAGACAACATCGATCGATCCACCCCGAAACAGGCAGACAGCCGCCAGACCGACACATGCCAGACCTGACAGGGCCCATATCCGCCGTCCGCCAAGCCAGGGTGCGAGGAAGGCAAAGCCCATATACACGCACGCCTCCTGGCCGATCGACCAGGCAGGATAGTTCCAGCTTCGCGCCGGGAACCAGGACTGCAACATGACCGCGTCCAGCGGAAGTACGGGCCAGGGAAACCGCAGGTTGCGCTCGTGCGGATGCAGCGTTGCCACCACGAGCACAAGCACAGCCAAGGTCAGCAGGTGCAATGGCCAAATCCGCGCCAGCCGAGCCGCCAGAAATTGTGCCCGCCCGACTCCTCGTGCGAGCGATGCGCCGTAGACGTGTTCCATTACGAATCCCGACAGCACGAAGAAGAAATCGACCGCCAGGTAGCCATGACGCAATCCCGGCAGCACACCGGAGGCCAACCCGAGGTCGATCCAGTGCTTGTCGAAATGAAACACCACCACGACGAGCGCCGCGATGCCCCGCAGCGCTGTCAGCGATCTGACCTCGCCGGATCGACCGGCGGCAAAATCAGCCATCGGTTGCGTCGCTTAGCACCGCCCGCAAAACCTCACCCAACCGGGCGACATTCGGCGCCCACATGAGCGACTGGTGGTTGCCGGGGATCAATCTGACCTCGATCCCGCCTGCTGCCAGCGACGCCCAGCCAAGACTGGCATTGCCGCGCAGCCGCAACAGTGGTTGGCATGTCGCACGCAACACAGTGATCTTTCCCGGATAGGGCTGGAAACGATAGGCACGCGCTGCCGAGAACCGGC
>CAIRTN010000260.1 GCA_903881515.1 uncultured Rhodospirillales bacterium
CACAGGCTGAACATGGTATCGAGGGTGGCGAACAGGCGGCGGATTTGCAGCCAGAGCAGGATCGCGGCGGGCAAGGTTGTGGCGTTGTGCCAGAAGCGTGTGGCGAGGGTTTGGAGATGGCCGAGCGCGATTGGGGCCTGCTGGATTTTAACCATTAACGTGTTTCTATCTAACCGACACTTCCGCGTCAACGGGAAAAAGTTTTTTGCGCCGCTTTTTTTCAAAAAAGCGGCTGCTTGCTTCCTTACCTGCTGAGCGTCCGCCTGACCGCATCCTGCCAAAGCGCATACCGCCGATTGCGATCGGCATCCGCCATTTGCGGGCTGAACCGCCGTTGCAGCGCCCAAGTCTGTGAAAACGCTGCGGGTTCCGGACAAACCGAAGTCGCAAGCCCGGCCAGGTACGCCGCGCCGAGCGCCGTGGTTTCGAGTACGGCCGGGCGGTCGACGGGAGCGGCAAGGGTGTCGGCGAGGAATTGCATGGTCCAGTCCGACGCGACCATGCCGCCGTCGACGCGCAGCACGGTCGCGGCGTCCTGGGTCCAGTCGGCGCGCATGGCTTCGATGAGGTCGCGGGTTTGGAAGGCGACGCTTTCGAGGGCGGCGCGGGCGAATTCCTTCGGGCCGGTGGCGCGGGTGAGGCCGAAGATGGCGCCGCGGGCGTCGGCGTCCCAGTGCGGCGCGCCGAGGCCGGTGAAGGCGGGGACCATGATAACGTCCTGCGCCGGGTCGGCGGCGGCGGCGAGCGCACCGGTTTCAGCGGCGTCGGCGATCAGGCCGAGGCCGTCGCGCAGCCATTGCACGGCCGCGCCGGCGACGAAGATGGCGCCTTCGAGGGCGTAGGTGCGGGTGCCGTTGAGCTGGGCGGCCACGGTGGTGAGCATGCGGCTGCGGCTCATGACCGGGGTGGTGCCGGTGTTGAGCAGCAGGAAGCAGCCGGTGCCGTAGGTGGATTTGACCATGCCGGGGCTGAAGCAGGCCTGACCGATGCTGGCGGCCTGCTGGTCGCCGGCGATGCCGGCGATGGGGACGGGGGTGCCGAGGATCGTGGTGGTGCCGAAGGTGCCGGAGGAGTCGCGGACTTCGGGGAGCAGGCTGGCGGGGATGCGGAAGAGGTCGAGCAGGTCCTGGTCCCAACAGCCGCGCGCGATGTCGTAGAGCATGGTGCGGCTGGCGTTGGTGGCGTCGGTGGCGTGCACCTGGCCTTCGGTGAGGCGCCAGAGCAGCCAGGTATCGACGGTGCCGAAGGCGAGGCGGCCGGCTTCGGCATCGGCGCGGGCGCCGGGCACGTTGTCGAGCAGCCAGGCGATTTTGGTGGCGCAGAAATAGGGATCGAGCAGCAGGCCAGTGCGGGCGGTGATGGTGGCCTCATGGCCGCCGGCGCGGAGTTCGGCGCAGGCGGCGGCGGTGCGGCGGTCCTGCCAGACGATGGCGCGGTGGATGGCGCGGCCGGTGGCGCGGTTCCAGACCACGGTGGTTTCGCGCTGGTTGGTGATACCGATGGCGGCGACGGAGGCCGCGGTGCCGCCGGTGGCGGCGAGGGCTTCGCGCAGGGTGGCGATGGAGTGGGCGATGAGGTCTTCCGGGTCGTGCTCGACCCAGCCGCTGGCGGGGAAATGCTGTTGCAGGTCGCGCCGGGCGGTGGCAACCGGCGTGAGATGCGGGGTGCGGTAGGCGATGGCGCGGGTGGAGGTGGTGCCCTGATCGAGAGCGAGAACCAGATCGGCGGCCATTGCTTTGCCTTATAGATTGTGGACGGTGCCGTAGTTTCGCCGGATCGGGCATTGATTCCAAGGGTTACGATTGCGTGAAGGCTGCGTGATCCGGAACGGTTCGAGTATCGATGTATGTCAGAAAGTCGTAATTTGCGTCTGGACCAAGCGGCGAGGGGTCGCTAAACATTTGTTCACTGATGAACAAAAGCACTCCTTGCAGAGCATGGGCGACGCTGTTCGGCGCAGATACGGCGCCGGCATGAGCGGCGCCATGGCGATCACCCAACCCGTGATAAGGCGGTCGTTGCAGGTGGCGGGGGTGCTGTTGCTGGCGTTGATCGGCGCGGTGGCCGGACAGCAATTCTTCAGCCTGCGCAGCGCGATGCAGACCGAACGCCAGCACCATCTGGTGCGGTTGAGCATCGGATTTGCCGATCAGGTGAGCCAGGCGATGGCGGCGGCGGATGTGCTGCTGCGGACCGGGGCGGAGCAATGGGGCGATGAGCCGGCGGGGCTGAGCGAGAGCCTGCGGCGCAAGCTGGTCGGGGTGCCGCAGGTGCTGGACCTGACATTGCTGAGCGCGGCCGGACAATCTGTCGCCGATACGCGATTTGGCACAGCCGCCGCGCTGCCCGCCGCGGCCAGCGGGCTGCTGAAATCGTTTCAGGGCAGTCCGGGCGACGATGTGCGGCTGAGCGACCCGTTCCGCACCGCGGACGGGCGCTGGATCGTGCTGATGGCGCGGCAGGTCGGTTTGCCGGGCGGCGGATTGCGCGGGGTTGCTATCGCGTGGCTGAACATGACGGCGTTCGAGGGCTATTTCCGTGCGGCTAGCCTGGCCGATGACGGGGTGGTGTTCCTGCATCGCCGTGACGGGGTCGCGCTGGCGCGGTATCCGCATCTGGAGACGGTGATCGGGCAGAATTTCGGCGATACGCCGCTGTTTCGCGAGACGCTGGCACGCGGGCCGGCGGGAACGCTGCAAACCGAGAACCCGGCCGATGGCACGCCGCGGATCGTGGCGGCGCGGGAGCTGCGGATGTATCCGCTGGTGGTGCTGGTCTCCAGCGGCGAAGGTCCGGCGATGGCGGCCTGGCGCAGCAGCATGAAAGTGTTCGGCCTGGCGCTGGCGATGACAGCGGTGGTGGTCGGCGCGCTGCTGGCGGTGCTGGGGCAGAAGGCCGGAGATGTCGACCGGCTGGTGGCGGGCTACCGCACGGCGAAGGACGCGGCGGTGGCGGCGAATGACCGGCTGCTGGGGCAGATCGAGGAGCGGACCCGGGCGGAGGCGGCGCTGCGACATGCGCAGCGCATCGAGGTGATGGGACAGCTCACCGGGTCAGTGGCGCATGATTTCAACAATCTGCTGACCGTGCTGCTGGGCAATCTGGATCTGCTGGAGATGGATAGCGGGCTGACCGCGCGGGCGCAGGAGCGGATTACCGCGATGCGGGGGGCGGCGGAGCGCGGCGAGATGCTGACCGGGCAGTTGCTGGCGTTCTCGCGGCGGCAGCAGTTGAAGCCCGAGCGGGTGGAACTGGGCGCGGCGGTGACCAGCCTGGCGGATCTGATGCGCAGCGCGGTGGGCAGCCGGGTGCGGGTGGAGATCGAACCCGGCATGGGCCTGCCGGCGGCGCTGGTGGACCCGCACCAATTGGAGCTGATGCTGTTCAACCTGATCATCAATGCGCGCGACGCGATGCCGGATGGCGGGGTGCTGAACGTGACGACGGCGGCGGCGCGGCTGGACGAGCCGGCAACGCCGGACGAACCGCCGGCGGGCGATTACGTGGTGCTGCGGGTGCGCGATAGCGGGCAGGGGATGCCGCCCGATGTGCTGGCACGGGCGCTGGAGCCGTTCTTCACCACCAAGGGAGTAGGGACCGGGTCTGGGCTGGGGCTGTCGCAGGTGTATGGGGTGGCGCGGCAATCGGGCGGCGGCGTGCGGATCGAAAGCACGTTGGGGCGGGGAACGACGGTGTCGGTGTATCTGCCGGTGGCGCGGGGCGGCGAGCAGGCACGGCAGCCGGATTCGTACGAAGCGGATCTGACCCGGGGCTCGCGGGTGCTGCTGGTGGATGACGACGCGCCGGTGCGGACGACAACGGCGCTGATCCTGGCGGATCTCGGCTTCAGTGTGACCGAGGCGGCGGATAGTTCGGCAGCGCTGGACCTGCTGCAGGATGGCGCGGATATCGATGTGATGGTGACGGATATCGCGATGCCGGGGATCCCGGGGGCGGAGTTGGCGCAGCGCGTGGCGCTGCTGCGGCCGAATATGCCGGTGGTGTTCCTGTCGGGGCACGCGGATTCGGGGATTCTGACGCGCAGCGGCGCCGGGCCGCGGCGGCTGGTGCGCAAGCCGTTCCGGCCGGCGGAACTGGCGGGCGAGATCTGCGCGGTGCTGCGGCCTGCCTGTTAGAGCGTGATCGTCCCCAGACGATCACGCTCTAAGCGATATTGCTCTAGCCGGCTGACGACCGCGGAGTGCGCGTCGGCGATGCAGGCGAAGGAAGGAAATTTTTTGCTTCTTTTTTATAAAAAAGAAGGTTCTTACTTGTTCTTTTTTGAAAAAAAGAACCAAAAAACTTCTATTCGTTTGGGC
>CAIRTN010000261.1 GCA_903881515.1 uncultured Rhodospirillales bacterium
GCCAGGGCTCTGCCCTGGACCCGCCAAAGGCCGAGGGCCTTTGGAAACCCATTCACCGGTGGGTTGGTTGATCGGTTGGCTTGGCGTTGGGCGTAGAGCGGCGGAGCCATCAAGAGTCTTTGGGCTTCGCCGCTGCACCTACGTTGGGGCTCAGGCAAATGGATGTGGGGTCAAGGGGGGTGAGCCGCGAAGCGGATCGCCGTCCCCTTGCGGGTCCAGGGCAGAGCCCTGGCCTGCACTTCCCCTCACTCAAGCGCTGGGACCGGCTGGCCTGACAGCACCTTCTTCGCCCGCTCGACGTCCAGTTCGTTTTCCCACCAGGCGACGAAGATTGTCGCCACGGTGTTGCCGAACAGGTTGGTGATGGCACGGGCCTCGCTCATGAACCGGTCAATCCCCAGCACCAGCACGATGCCGGTCACAGGCACTTTGCCGTTCAGCGTGGCCAGCGTTGCCGCCAGGGTGATGAACCCGCCGCCGGTGACCGCCGCGGCGCCTTTCGAGGTCAGCAGCAGCACGCCGCAGATCAGCGCGTAATCCGCCCAGCTCAGCGGAATGTTCAGCGCCTGGGCGATAAACGCGATCGCCATGGTGAAGTAGATCGACGTGCCGTCCAGGTTGAACGCGTAGCCCAGCGGCACCACGAGGCCGACCAGCGGACGCGCGCAGCCAAGGTTTTCCAGTTTCGCCATCAGTGTCGGCAGGGCGGCTTCGGAGGACGACGTGCCCAGCACGATGAAGAACTCATCTTTGATGTAGCGCAGCACCGGCAGCAGGCTCAGCCCGGTCACCCGGATCACCAGGGCCAGGATCACGAAGATGAACACCACGCAGGTCAGGTAGAAACAGCCCATCAGGATCAGCTGCTTGCCCAGCGCGGTCACGCCATAGCGCCCGATGGTGAACGCCATTGCGCCGAACGCGCCGAGCGGCGCCACCTTCATGATCAGCCCGATCACCCCGAACAGTGCGTTGCCGGCCTCATCGAGCACATGCACCACTGCCATTCCGCGCTCGCCGAGCTTGGCGCAGCCGATGCCGAACAGCACCGCGAAGAACAGCACCGGCAGGATATCGCCCTTGGAGAACGCGCCCACCACGGTGTCGGGAATGATATCCAGGAGGAAGCCGACCACGGTGACATGCGGTGCGGTGGTGTACCGCAGCACCGCCTTGGCATCGAGCGTCGCCGGATCGGCGTTCAGGCCGACGCCCGGCTGCACCACATGCCCGACGATCAGGCCGATGATCATCGCCAGCGTCGTCAGCACCTCGAAATAGATGATGGCCTTCAGCCCGATGCGCCCCACCCCGGCGCCCCCGGTCAGCTTGCCGATCCCCACCACCACGGTGATGAAGATGATCGGTGCGATCACCATGCGCACCAGCTTGACGAACATGTCGCCCAGCGGCTGGAACTGCACCGCCAGGTCGGGCCAGAAGTTGCCGAGCAGAACGCCGGCCGCAACGGCGATCAACACCTGAATGTAAAGTGATTTAGATTGGCTGGAGCTGACCATGTTGGCTGATCCCTTGAACGTCCCTGGCGGAACATTGCGCAGAACACCCCGCGCCGAACAATATCGTATTCGCTGGAATCAGCCATTTTGCGCCCGCGCAGGTTGCGGCTATACCGGGGCCACCGGTTTTCCCCAGGGAACAGCACAATGCCCCATTACGTGATCGCGCCTCCTGCCACTGCCACCGTGCCCGTCGCCAACCATGGCGGCGACTTCCCGGTGCGCCGCATCTTCTGCGTCGGCCGCAATTACGCCGAGCACGCGCGCGAAATGGGCAGTGACCCCGATCGCGAACTGCCGTTCTTCTTCTGCAAGCCGTCCGACGCCGTGCTGACCTATGGCGCCGACATGCCCTATCCGACGATGACGAAAAGCCTGCATCACGAGATGGAACTCGTCGTCGCCATCGGCACCGAGGGCGCCAACATCCCGCTCGACAAGGCGCTCAGCCATGTCTGGGGCTACGCCGCCGGCCTCGACATGACGCGGCGCGACCTGCAGAACGCCGCGAAGAAGGAAGGCAAGCCCTGGGACATGGGCAAGGGCTTCGACTTCTCCGCCCCGATCGGCCTGATGATCCCCGCCGACAAGTTCCCCGACCCGACCAAGGGCAAGATCGAGCTGAAGGTCAACGGTGTCGTGCGGCAGACCTCCGACCTGTCCAAGCTGATCTGGTCGGTCGCCGAGACGATCTCCTACCTCTCGCAACTCGTCATGCTCGCCCCCGGCGACCTGATCTTCACCGGCACCCCCGAAGGCGTCGCCGCGGTGGAAAAGGGTGACGTGCTGGAAGGCATCGTCGAAGGCGTCGGCATCGTCCACACCCGCATCGTCTGATCAGCCGCCGAGATACGCCGAAACCACGCGCGGGTCGGTGGCCACCTCGGCCGCCGGCCCCGACAGCACGATCCGTCCGTTCTCCAGCACATAGGCGTAATCCGCCACCTCAAGCGCCGCGGACGCATTCTGCTCCACCAGCAGAATCGTCGTCCCCTCGCGCTTCAGGTCGGCGATGATCGCGAAGATTTCCTCCACGAACAGCGGCGCCAGCCCCATGCTCGGCTCGTCCAGCAGCAGCAGCTTGGGCGCGCCCATCAGCGCCCGGCCCAGTGCCAGCATCTGCTGCTCCCCGCCCGACAGCGACCCGGCCACCTGACGCAACCGCTCCCGCAGCCGCGGGAACCGCACCAGCACGCTTTCCAGCCGAAGCGCGATCTCCGCGCCATCCACCGTCAGCCAGGCCCCGACCGCCAGGTTCTCCGCCACCGTCAACTCGGCGAACACGCCGCGCCCCTCAGGCACCTGCAACATCCCCGCCTTGGCGATCCGATGCGCTGGCCAGCCGCCGATCTCGACGCCATCCAGCACAATCCTCCCGCCCGCCGGCCGCACCAGGCCCGAAAGCGCCCGCATCGTCGTCGTCTTGCCCGCGCCATTCGCGCCGATCAGGCACACCGCGCGCCCCGCGGGCACCGAGAGATCGATCCCGCGCAACGCCTCGGTGCGCCCATAGCTGACCTTCAGCCCGGAAACCTCCAGCCCGCTCATGCCCGCGCCGCCAGCCGGGCCGCAACCTTCGGCCCCAGATATGCCTCCACGACCTCCGGCGCACCGCGCACCTCCGCCGGCGCGCCCTCGAAGATTTTGCGGCCGAAATTCAACACCGTGATCCGGTCCGACAGGTCCATTACGAAGCCCATGTCATGCTCGACCAGCAACACCGTGGTGCCGTCACCCCTGATCCGCCGCACCAGCCCGGCCAGTGCCTCGGTCTCCGCCGGGTTCATCCCCGCCGCCGGCTCGTCCAGCAACAGCAGCTTCGGCTTCGCCACCACCGCGCGCGCAATCTCCAGCCGCCGCTGCTCGCCATACGCCAGCGCACCCGCCCGCTCGCCCTTCCGCCCCGCAAGCCCGACAAACTCCAGCGCCGCCTCCGCCGCGACCACCGCCCGCCGCTCCGCAGCCCGCCCCCAGCCCAGCCGCACATGCATCCCGGTCAGCACATTCTCTAGCACCGTCATTGACCCGAACACCCGGATGTTCTGAAACGTCCGCGCCATGCCCAGCGCCGCCCGCTCATGCACCGCCTGCCCCGTCACCTCCACGCCGGCAAATACAATCGACCCCTCACTCGGCACCACCACCCCGGAAATCAGGTTGAACAGCGTGGTCTTCCCCGCCCCGTTCGGCCCGATCACGGCATGAATCCCGCCCGCGGCAACCTCCAGATCCACCCCATCCACCGCCACCAACCCGGCATACCGCCTAGTCAGCCCAACCGTGCGCAGCAGGCTCATGCGGGGGCTCCGACAGGAAGGAAGGCCAGGGCTCTGCCCTGGACCCGCAAGGGGACAGAAGTCCCCTTGACCCCATTACCTAAAGGGTCGGTTTCTGGAGAGAGGGGCCACACGTACCTTGGCCAAGGCCTCGCTGGCCCCTCTCTCCAGAAACCGA
>CAIRTN010000262.1 GCA_903881515.1 uncultured Rhodospirillales bacterium
TCGCCCGCGCGGTGCGGATGAAGTCTTGGCCCATCACCTCGATGATGCTGTTGCGGATCAGCCGCGCCAGACCGCCGGCGATGAACAGCCCCAGTGAAATACTCGGCAGAATCAGCGCATCGAACCCGGTGCCCAGCACCGGCACCCAACCCAACTGCGTCGCGAACACCTGGATCAGCAGCATGCCGATCCAGAAACTCGGCAACGACAACCCGGCCAGCGCCGTGGTCATGCACAGCGTATCCACCCAGCCATTCGGCCAGACCCCGGCCACCACGCCCAGGATCGTGCCCATCACCAGCCCAACAAGAAACCCGCCCAATGCGAGCTGCAAAGTGAACGGAAACTCGGCCGCGATCAGCCGTGTCACCGGCTGACGGCTGCGGAAACTGTCGCCGAAATCGCCCGTCGCGGCATTGGCCAGGAAGCTGACGTACTGCACCACCAGCGGCCGATCGACCCCCAGCTTCGCCCGCGCCGCCTCCATCGCCGAATCGCTGATCGGAGTGCCCTGCAACATCAGGAGCACCGGATCGCCCGGCACCAGCCGCATCGCCCCGAACACAAAGGTCCAGGTGATCAGCAGCGTCGGGATCACGCCCAGCAGGCGCCCGATGATCGCCCGCGGCGTCATGTCGGAAGGTCGCAGCCGGGAATGGCGTGCATCAAGCTGTCATCTCGGTTGTTCGCGATGAAGCATAGGCGGGGGCACTTCTTGCACAAGCCGCAAAATGCCGATTGCGCACCGGCCGGCACATCCGCAGAGTAATCCGGCAACACATCTCGGAGGCGCATATGACCGGCCGGCCCCCCTCAGCCATCTCCCGCCGCGCGGCCATCGCCGGCGCGCTCGCCGCCCCGATGATCGCCCGCGGCGCCAGCGCCCAGGCCCCGCTGACCGTCACCTGGGGCGAGGATGACGCCACGCCCCGCACCTACGATCCGCGCGTTACCAGTTCGCGTCATGAATATCAGGTGATCGCGCAGATCTTCGATACGCTGATCTCCTCGGACGGTTCCAACAAGCTGTTCCCCGGTCTCGCCACCGCCTGGGAAGCCGCGCCCGACAGCAAGAGCGTCACGCTGAAGCTGCGCAACGACGTCGCGTTTCATGACGGCACGCCGTTCGACGCCGAAGCGGTAAAGTTCACCTTCGACACCATCGCCGATCCGAAAACCGCCAGCGAAGGCGCGGTGACCCAGCTTGGCCCCTATGCCGGCTGCAAGGTGATCGACCCCTATACCGTGCGCGTCGACTATACCCAGCCCTTCGGCGCCGCCATCGCCAGCTATGCCGAAGGCACGCTGGCCCCGGTCTCGCCGACGGCAGTGAAGAAAATGGGCAACCAGGATTTCGCCCGCGCCCCGGTCGGCGCCGGCCCGTTCAAGTTCATCTCCTGGGAGCAGGGCCGCCAGGTGATCATGGAGCGGTTCGACAAGTACAACTGGGCCCCGCCGTTCAACGCCAACAAAGGCCCGTCCTCGGTGCAGCGCATCGTCAACCGCTTCATCCCCGACGCCTCGACCCGCGTCGCGGCACTGGAAGCCGGCGAGATCGACATCTCCGACGTCACGCCGATCCTGGACATGAAGCGGCTGCGCGACACCAAGGGCTATACCACGATGATCGGCAACGCCGCCGGCATCCCGTTCGGCCTGGAACTGAACGGCAGCCGCGGCATCTTCGCCGACATCAATGTCCGCCGTGCGCTGGCGATGGCGATCGACCGCCCGGCGCTCTGCGACAACCTGTTCTTCGGCCTGATCGGCGCCGCCTACGGCCCACTCTCCGCCGAAACGCCCGGATACTGGAAGGGCGTGGAGAGCATGTACAAGCCCGACACCAAGGCCGCCATCGCGCTGCTGGAACAGTCCGGCTGGAAGCCCGGCCCGGACGGCATCCGCGTCAAAAACGGCCAGCGCCTGTCCGGCTTCTACGGCGCGCCGCCGCCGCTGGAACCCGATACCGCGGTGGAGATCCAGGGCCTCGCCAAACGCATCGGCATCGAGCTGAAGGTCGAGACCATCACCTTCGCCCGCAACCAGGCGCTGGTGTTCGACAACACGTTCGACGCGCTGCCGGTGCGCTGGATCCAGGCAGATCCGATGTGCCTGGAAAACCTGTTCGCCAGCGTCAACATCCCCAGCCCCGGCCGCTACAAATACAACTGGATGCAACTGAAGGACGCCAAGCTCGACGCCCTGTTCGACGACGGCCGCGCCATCGCCGATCAGACCAAGCGCGACGCGATCTATGCCGAGGCGCAGAAGATCATCATGGACAGCGCGCTGTGGCTACCGATTCACAATCAGGTGCAGACCCTGGCCACCCGCGCCGACAAGAAAGGCTACCACTTCGCCCGCACCAGCTGGGTGGCGCTGTTCTACGACGTGACCAAGGCCTGAGCCGCGATCGCCTGACTGAGCGCCAGAACCCCGGCCGCCTCCAGCGCGCGGAGCATTGCCAGCACCGGTGCGTCCAGCCACGGCGCGGCAGACAGGCCGTCGTCGCGGTAGATGCGCAATGCGGATGCGTTCGGCACGATGCGCACCGCCTGGGCCGCGCCCATCGCGTCGATCTCGACATCGCCGAGGCCGGGCGCCGGCAGCGTCGGCGGCAGGCAGCGCGACAGTTCGAGCGTGACCACCACGTCGCCGGCGCTGCGCAGCAGGATCACCGCGGTATCGCGGGCTTCGCCGAACAGCGCCCCGGCATTGACCCGGATGGTGCTGAACGGCCCTGGCAGCATCGCCAGCACGGTATCCAGCGCTTCGGGCAACAGGTCCGCCAGCACATCGCCGCCGCTGCCGCGCGGCTGGCGGATTGCCAGATACAGCGTGCGCAGCGGTCCGAATGTAGGTGCGGCGATGGCGGCCAGACCGCGGCGCCCGGCCTCGCAATGCGCCAGTTCACCCGCTGGCAGCAGCACGCCGCCGCCGGCGATCCTGGCGTCGGAGATCGCGGCGAGATCGGCCGGGGTGAAGGCCACCGGCGGCGGGCAGAGCACGAACTGCCCGGCGGCGAGCGCCGGCACCACGGCGGCCACGCGTTCGGCGGGCGGCAGATCGATCAGCACGGCCTGCGCGTCGTGTTCCACCAGCCGGATACGGCCGAGCGGGGCGCCATGGTTGAACAGCGGCGCGCTGAGGGCGCCGCGACCCAGCACCGTCAGGCCAATCGGCGCGTTCATCGGCCCAACTCCACAGCCTGACCAAGATGCGCGGAGCGCACCGCGGCCAGGGCGATTTCCAGTGCGGCCCTCGCTTCGGAGGCTGGCAGCTTGACCGGCCTCGCTTCGCGGATCGCTTCGACCAGTTCGGCGAGTTCGCGGGCGTAGGCGGGGAGGTTGTGCAGCAGCATCTCGTAGTGCCCCGGATAATCCGCGCCGGTGTCGCCAAAGCGGGTGAGACCGGTCAGCTCGTGATCGCGCGCGCGGATTGCGCCTGCGGTGCCATACATTTCCAGCTGGTGGAACGCCGGATAGCCGGGGGGTGCGCAGTTCAGCACCTCCGCCGAGCCGATGGCGCCGTTGGCGAAGCGCACGGTGAGGCTGATGAAATCGATCACCCCGACATTGCCCTCGATGGTGGTGTTGACCTCGGCGGTCACACTGCGCGCCTCCTGACCGATGAACCAGCGCATCAGGTCGGTCTCATGGATCGCGTTCATCATTGGCGCGCCGCCGCTGACCTGCGGATTGCCGGTCCAGTGCCGCGGCGTCCACCAGATCTGCGGGATGCCGCGCGGGCGCCGTTCGTTCTCGCGGAACAGCCTGACCTCGCCGATCTCGCCGCGATCGACGGCGGCGCGGATTTCCATGTAGCGGCGGGTGAAGCGCCGGCTATGGCCGATCAGCAGGTGCACGCCGGCGGCGGCGCAGGCGGCGATCATCCGGTCGGCCTCCGCCAGCGAGGGGGCGATCGGCTTTTCGCATAGCACATGCTTGCCGGCGGCCGCGGCGGCGCAGACCTGTTCGGCGTGCAGATATTCTGGCGTCGCCACCACCACCGCCTGGATATCCGGCCGCGCCAGTACGGCGCGGTAATCGGTGTGCGCTGTCGCCCCCCAGGGCGCGGCGGCGGCCTCGGCGGCGGAGAGATCGGTATCGGCGGTGGCCAGCAGCGCGACGTGATCCACCAGTTGCCCCATGGCGGGGAGATGGGCGGAGCGGGCGATGCCGCCACAGCCGATCAGGCCGAGTCCGATGCGTTGCATGTGCCGCTCCTTTGATCTCACGCGAGTATTCATCGCAATCGGTGCCGCGACCAGTGGTCCTGCGCGCAGGTCGAGGCTAGGCTTGGGCGACATCGCCTGAGGGGGCCCGCATGCATGGTTTGACCGGCTACGCAGATCGCTGGAGCGTGAAGCAGGGCGGCAGCATTCGTTTCATGGTCTCGAGCCAGGCCGGGCGGGAGTACACACTGCGTTTCGTGCGGCATCTCTGCGCCGACCCGAACCCGGCCGGGCCGGGCTATGCCGAGCAGGCGATGCCGACGACGTTGGATGGAGTGAAGCCCGGCCGCGCGCAACCGGCGGAACTGGGCAGCTACGGCCATGCCACCCTGCCGGCCGATCTGCGCGGCGGGGTGCGGCTGGCGGCGACGATCTGGCCGACGACGCCGGACAAGGGGCGGCAAGGCGTGCTCAGCCTGCGCGTCGGCGACTGGCAGATGGCGCTGGGCATCGGGCCCAACGGCGGCGCGATGGCGGAGGTCAACGGCGCACGGATCGAAATTGGCCGCCGCCTGCTGGCGCAGCGCTGGTACGATATTGTCGCCGAGCTCGGGCTGGATGGCGTGCTGCGCGTGACGCAGACGCCGCACGCGCCGTTCGGCGATGCTGGTGATGCGAAAGGCACGGCGGCGCTGCCCCCTGCCGGCGCGGCGGAGATATTCATCGCCAAGCTGCCGGTGGGTCGCGACGCGCATTTCAATGGAAAGATCGAGCGTCCTCGCCTATCCCGTCCGTCGCCGGCCGGGGCGGCGATCGCCGCCTGGGATTTCGCCATCGGCATTCAGAGCCAGGTCGCCACTGATACCGGCCCACACGCCGCGCATGCAAAGCTGATCAACCTGCCGACGCGGGCGATGACGGGCTCGAACTGGACCGGCGCGGTGCATGACTGGAAATCCGCCCCCGAGCAGTACGGCGCGATCCATTTTCACGACGACGATCAGGGACCGCTCGGCTGGGACGAAAGCTTCGCGCTCGACGTGCCGGCGGACTGGCCCAGCGGGTTCTACGCCGCGCATATCAGGAACGAGGCCGGCGAGGATTTCCTGCCCTTCATCGTCCGCCCCGCCGTACCGCAATCCGACGTGCTGCTGCTGGTGCCCACCTTCAGCTATCAGGTCTATGGCTGCTACGTCCGCCCCGGCCGCGGCGCCGAGATCGCCGAACGCGCCGCCGCCTGGGGCGCGCTGCCGCAAACGCCGGACATGAACCCGCAGTTCGGCCTGTCCTGCTACAACCATCACAGCGACGGCTCCGGCGTGTCCTTGGTCAGCCAGCATCGCCCGATGCTGGACACCAGGCCCCGGCAGTTCGCGCTGATGGACCCGACCAACGGCGGCTCCGGCACCGCGCGCTGGGTGGCAGATAATTATATCGACCTCTGGCTGCGCACGATCGGCGTGGCGCATGACGTGATCACCGATCACGATCTGCACCTCGAGGGCCTCGATGCCCTGGCGCCCTATCGCCTGGTGATCGCCGCACAGCACCCGGAATACCACTCCGAACGCATGATGCAGGCGTTCGAGGACCATCTGGGGATGGGCGGGCGGCTGATGTATCTCGGCGGCAACGGGTTCTACTGGCGCGCCGAACCCTCCACCGATCAGCCGGATACGCTCGAAATCCGCCGCGCCGAGGGCGGCATCCGGGTGTGGGAGACAATGCCCGGCGAGAGCTACCACGCCTTCGGCGGCGGCTATGGCGGGTTATGGCGGCGCATCGGCCGGTCCAGCCACAAGCTGGTCGGCATCAGCTTCTCGGTGCAGGGCAAGCATCTCGGCTTCCCCTACAAATTCATCGACGGCATCACCGATCCCCGCGTGGCCTTTATGGCCCAGGGGCTGGACGTATCGGCCGGCGTGACCTTCGGCGATGCCGGGTTCATGGGCGGCGGCGCGGCGGGCTTCGAGCTCGACAGCGTCAACACAAAATACGGCACTCCGCCAAACGCACTGGTGGTGGCCAAGGGCATCGTGATCCATCCCGATTACGGCTGGGTGAACGAAGACATGCTGGTGCACCGCCACCCGCTGCCGCAGCAGGACTGGTCCTGCGCCGATATGACCTTCTTCGAAACCCCAGCGGGCGGCGCCGTGTTCTCGGTCGGCTCGATGACCTATGCCGGCAGCCTGATGGTGCAAGGCGGCAAATCGGTGCTGAGCCAGTTGACCGAAAACGTGGTGCGCCGCTTCGCCGATCCGGCGCCGTTTTGCCTGCCATAAGGGCGATAGAAGCAAGTAACTGACAAAAAAGAATTTTTAGGCAAGGCCAGGGCTCTGCCCCATAGGCGCGAAGACAAGGCGCCAAGGGGAAGTAAGCACTCCTTTTTTTGCAAAAAAAGGAGCAAAAAAACTCTTATCCGATTGCCTCCGGCATAGATATGCGGCTGGAGGGCTGGCCGA
>CAIRTN010000263.1 GCA_903881515.1 uncultured Rhodospirillales bacterium
AGCTCAACGCCTGAAACCCGCCATAGGACGGCCCGACCACCGCGATCAGCCGGTCGATCCCCATGCCCAGCAGCATCTGCCGCTGCGCCGCCACGATGTCGGCCACGGTGATCGCCGGGAAATCCGGCCCGTAGGGCTTGCTCGTCGCCGGGTTGATGCTCGCTGGCGCGGTCGAGCCATAGCTCGAACCCAGCATGTTCGAACTGATCACGAAGAACCGGTCGGTATCGATCGCCCGCCCCGGTCCCACCAGGCCAGACCATGTCCCCTCGGCCGAACTCTCATCCGCCCGCCCGATGAACAGATGCGTCGAGGTGAATCCGTGGGTCACCAGAATCACATTGTCTCGCCCCGGCGCCAGCGTGCCCGCCGTCGCATAGGCGAGTTTCACATCCGGCAGCATCACGCCGCTGCGCAGTCGCAGATCGCCGATCGCCGCGGTCCCGGTGGAGAGCAAAGCTGATTTTGACATCGGCGTCCTATGCTTTCTTCAGGTTCCAGAACAGTGGCACCCCCGCCGGCACCATGCCGGACAGCGAGGTGCGATACGCGGTCGGCTGCTGGTACTGTCCCAGCGGAATGAACGGCAGCGCCGTCGCGGCACTGGCCTCGATCTCCGCGGCGTGACGCCGGCGCGCCTCGTCCGTGCTGGCCTCGCCAAACGCCGTGATCGCGGCGCGCAGCGGCGCATCCGTCGGCCAGCCCGGCGCCGAAGCCAATCCGTCCGCCTGCACCCAGGAAAAATCCGACGGGTTGCTGTTGCCGATCGCGCCGCCCGTGGTCACGAACAGGCTCCACCCCCCCTTGCTCACCGGCTCCTGCGACATGCGCCGCCGCATCAGACCGCCCACGTCAATCGCCTGCAGATCGGTCTTCATCCCGATCTTCTGCATCACATCGTTGGCCACCGCACAGCAGGCCGTCAGCACCGTGAAGTCGCTCGCCGACAGGATCACCGCCGGCGTGTTGTCATAGCCGCTCTCGGCCAGCAACCGCCGCCCCTGTGCCACATCCCCGCTGAACAGCCCCGGCGTCTCCACCGACCACGGCCCGCCGCACGGCAGGAACGCCTTGCAACTCCGGTAGAACCGCGGGTCGCCGACCGCGGCCGCCATGAAGTCGTCCTGGTTCACCGCGGCCGCGAAGGCCTGCCGCACCTTCGGGTTGTTGAACGGCGGCTGCAACTGGTTCATCCGGCCGATCGGCACGAAGCCCAGCGGATCGAACGGCTCAATCCGGATATTCCGGTTCCGCTCCATCGTCGGCAACATATCGGCGGTCGGCGCCATGTACCAATCGACCTCGCCGGTCTGCAACGCCGCCGCCGCCGTCGCCGCATCCGGGATCACCGTCCACACCACGCGGTCCAGATACACGCGCTTGCCGCCCGCCGTCCCGCTCGGTGCTTCCTCGCGCGGTACATACCCGGCAAACCGCTCATAGGCCGCCCGGCTGCCCTGCACCCATTCGCTCGCCACAAACCGGAACGGGCCAGAACCGACCACCTCCTGAAACGGCCCATTCGCCGCCGCCTCGGCAATCCGCGCAGGCATCATGAACGGCACCGGCGTCGAAGGCTTGCCCAGCGCATAGGCCAGGTTCGGAAACGGCGACTTCAGGTCGAACCGGATCACCGCGTCCTCCGGCGCCGTCAACGCCTCGGTCACCGCCATCAGCCGCCGCCCCAGCGCATCGCGCGGCGCCCAGCGCTTGATGCTGGCCACGCAATCCCGCGCCAGCACCGGCGTGTTGTCATGAAACCGCAAACCCGGACGCAGCCGGATCGTCACCACCCGGCCATCCGCCGAGGTCTCGATCCCCTGCGCCATCTGTGGCTGCACATGCAACGCGGCATCCGTCGCGAACAACGTGTCGAACACCATGTAGCCGTGATCGCGCGTGGCGGTCAGCGTCATCCAGATCGGATCGACATTCGAGAGATCAGAGCCTGGAATAAATTTCAGCTCCGTCGCCCCGCGCGCGATCCGCGGCAGCATCGCAGCGCCGCCCAGACCAAGCGCCGCTCCCAACAGGCCTCGACGTGCAATCGGTATTTTCATTTCGTTTCATCCCGTCTCACGCGGCTGAAGCCCGATCTGGTGAACCGAGGCTAGCAGGTTTTTCAGAAAAGAACGCCGGGCAAGGCCAGGGCTCTGCCCCATAGGCGCGAAGACAAGGCGCCAAGGGGAAGTAAGCACTCCTTTTTTTGCAAAAAAAGGAGCAAAAAAACTCTTATCCGATTGCCTCCGGCATAGATATGCGGCTGGAGGGCTGGCCGA
>CAIRTN010000264.1 GCA_903881515.1 uncultured Rhodospirillales bacterium
AAACCATGTTCCCGAACTACGATCCGGTGATCGGCGCCGAGCACCTCGCGGGTCTCGACCCGGTGGTTTACGACGCAGCGAGCAACCGCATGGCGATCACCTATCAGACCTTCGTGGTGCGCACGCCGAAGCACACCATCCTGGTCGACACCTGCACCGGCGAGGACAAGGGCTACCCCGCGCCGATGGACTTTACCAAGCAGCCCTGGCGCGACGGTTTCGATCGGCTCGGCCTGAAAGTCGAAGATATCGACTACGTGTTCTGCACCCATCTGCATATCGACCATTGCGGCTGGAACACCTCGCTGGTGAACGGCAAATGGGTCCCCACTTTCCCGAAAGCGAAATACGTCTTCCACAAGCGCGAATACGCCGCCTGGGAAGCCAAAGCCGCCGTCACGCCACATCCGGCCGTGAACGACCCCAGCAATGTCTGGCGGATGAACTGCCTGCCGATCGTCGAGGCCGGACAGGCGCTGCTGGTGGGTGACGACTACATGTTGGACGACACGGTGTGGCTGACGCCGACCCCGGGACATTCGCCGTGCCATTGCTGCGTCAACATCAAGTCGCGCGGCATGCGCGCGGTGGTCACCGGCGATATGATGCACCACGCCCTGCAATGCCGCGAGCCCGAATGGTCCACCATCTTCTGTTGGGACCCGGTGCAGGCCGCCGCGTCCCGCCGCGCTTTCCTGGCCTCGGTCGCCGATACCGACACGCTGATCTTACCGGTGCATTTCCCCGCGCCCACGGTCGGCCGCGTCGGCGCCGACGGCAACCGCTTCACCTACCGGTTCCGCCGATGAGCCGTCACGTCGTCGCAGCGGCCAGCGAGATCCCGCCCGGCGGGCGTAAGCTGTTCACCATCAAGGGCCGCCCGATCGCTGTGTTCAATCTCGGCGGGGAATATTTCGGCCTGCTCAACCGCTGCCCGCACCAGGGCGGCAGCCTGTGCGAAGGCGTGCAGACCGGCCTGCTGACCTCGCCCAGCCCCGGGGAATACGTCTCCAGCCGCGGTGGCGAGATCCTGCGCTGCCCCTGGCACGGCTGGGAGTTCGACATCCGCACCGGCCAGTCTTACTGCGAGCCCGATCGCATCCGCGCCCGGCAATATCCGGTCGAAGTCGCCGCCGGCGTCGAGGCGGCGCTGCTGGTTGCAGAGACGATTCCGGTTTCGGTTGAGCAGAGTTACATTGTCGTCGACGTATAGATCGTCAGGGGCTGTGCTGCCCTGACCTCCCCGTCGCTGGGGTGGCAGGATCCAGCGCCTGGCCGCAACGAGCGACGAGGCGATGCGGCAGGATGATCTCAGGCCGCTCACCGCGCCAGATCGATTGAAACGCACTGACCACAGCCGGGCCGAACCCGTCATAGGGCACGCGGACCGAGCTAAGCCAGGGCGCGACCCAATCGTTCATCGGGTTGTCGTCGAAGCCGACCAGCAGCACGTCTTCTGGCACGCGCAGGCCGGCCTCGATCAGGCGGCGGTGGGCGCCGTAGGCGATGAGGTCGGAGAGGCAGAAGATGCCGCGGCGGCCTTTGCCGGGGGCGAGCACATTGAGCGCGCAGTCGTAGCCAATCTGTTGGTGGGTGGCGGCGGGGCCGGTGGCCAGGCGGGGTTTGGCGCGCGGCAGGGTGGCGAGGAAGCCCTCGATACGGTCTGCGGTGGCCGACGAGGTGCGGGCGCCGTGGATGATGCCGGGGGAGGCGATGCCCTGGGCGTTGAAGAACGCGGCGACGTCGGCGCCGGCCCGGCGGTTGTCGATGCCTACGAAACCGGCTGCGCCTTCGGGGCTGCGGCGGTTGACGAACAGCAGACTGGCGCCGTCTGCCTGCATCTGCCTCAGGCGCGGGCTGGCGATGGCGCCGAGGAGCACGATGCCGCGGGCCAGGTGCGCCCGCATTTCGGCGAGGTATTCGTCCTGCAGGTCCGGTTCGTCATGGGTGTCGGCCAAAACCATGACCAGGCCCTGCTCGCGCAGCGCGGCTTCGACCGAGGCGGCGATCGCGGCCATGGCGGGGTTGGCGAGATTGGCGGCGAGCAGAGCGACCAAGCGGCTTTGCTTCTGCCGCAGTGCCTGACCGGCGCTGGTGGGGCGATAGCCGAGCGCGCGCGCGGCGGCCCAGACCCGTTCAGCGGTGTCCGCACCGGCGCGCTTGGCGATGCCGTTCATGACGCGTGAGACGGTAGCAATCGACACGCCAGCGCGGGCGGCGACTTCGGCGATGGTGGCGGTTCCGTCGGCGGACATGCGTGATCTCGATTCGCTTGCAGTTTCGGGGGCGGCTGGCGTATGATGGTAAGGTAAACGTTTACCTAAAAAACGTCATCGGGCAATCCGATGCATCCAAGGGAGTAGAAACCTCATGCGACTTTTCCTTCGCAGGCAGGCTCTGGCGATCGGTGCGGCGCTGCTGCTGGGCGGCGGCGCGGCGTCGGCGCAGCAGCTCACGGTGTGGCACGATCTGGGCGACAACGGCAGCAAATGGTTCGGCGCGATGGCCGACGCGTTCGCCAAGACGCATCCCGGCGTCACCGTGCGGCCGACCAACTATCCGACCGACCAGTGGTTCGGCCGCTCGATCGCGGCGCTGAACACCGACACCGCGCCGGACCTTATCTTCAACAATTACGAGCGCGTGATCCGCGTCGCCGCGCAGACCGGCAAGGTGATGGACCTGAAGCCGGTGTTGGCGTCGGTCGCCGACAAGGGCTTCCTCGGCGAGGACGATCTGCGCGTCGCGACCTATGACGGGCGCATGATCATCCTCCCGGTGCAGCGGGTGCAGATGGGCATGGGCGTGCGCAAATCCTGGCTCGACCGGGTGGGCGAGAAGTTCCCCGAGACCTGGGAAGATGCCAAGCGGGTGGCGGTGAAATTCAGCACCCAGCATCCGGACGGCGATCCGAACGGCACGACCTTCGGCTTCGGCCTGGAAGCGGCCAAGCCGCGCGACCTGATCCATATGCTGGACCTCTTCGTGTTCGGCGCCGGGCTGAAGCACACGCTGATCGATCCCGTGGGCAATATCGTCATCGACGAGCCGAAGCATGCGCTGGTGCTGGAGGAGTTCCTGAAGACCTACACCTCCTACAAGGTGGTGGCGCCGGATACCATCAACTACTCGTTCAACGAGATGTATCAGGTTATCGAGGGCGGCAAGGCGGGGATTTTCCGTGTTGGCGACTGGAATGTCGGCAAATGGGACACGCAGGCGATCAAGGGCGATTTCCTGGTCGGCGCTTGGCCGCGGTTCTTCCCGGAGTTGCAGAACGGCGTGGTGATCGGCGGCATGCGCGGCGTGGCGGTGCCGGAGAATGCGCCGAACAAGGCTCTGGCGATCGAGTTCGCCAAGTTCATGCTGACCCAGGAAGCGCAGCAGTTGTCGCTGTCGATCATGGGCGCCGCGGTGCGCAAGGATCTCGACGTCTCCGCCCTGTCGCCGCGTCAGCAGTTCTTCGCCAAGCCGGCGGGTGCGCTGTATGCCTACGACTTTCCGGAATCGGTGATCCTGTACTACCCCGAACTGGAAGCGGCGTTCCATCGCAAGCTGCTCGATGCGATTGCCAAGCCGCCGGCGGACTGGAAGGCGTTCATCGCGCAGTTGGCCGGCGAGATGCGTGAGCTTTCCAAGCAGATGGCCGCGAAGAAGGGCTGATGCGGGCGATGGGCGGACGGTGGCGGCGCGAGAGCGTATTCTACCTGTTCGCCCTGCCGTTCGCGGCGCTGACCATCGTGTTCGGGCTGTGGCCGATCGCACTTTCGATCCAGGTCTCGTTTACCGGATCGGCCACGGCGCTGCGGGCGGTGCCCAGCTATGTGGGTTGGGCCAATTACGCCACCGTACTGGCCGATCCGCTGTTCCTGGCCAGTCTGTGGCGCACTTTGCTGTATGCCGGGCTGTCGGTGCTGGCCAATCTGGGCTTCGCGCTGGGTTTTGCGCTGCTGTTGAACACGGCGTTCATCGGCCGGATGCGCGGGGCCTACAAGCTCGCGGTCTTCCTGCCGGTGGTGACGCCGGATGTGGCGGGATACGTCGTCTGGCGCTGGCTGTATGACCAGAGTTTCGGCGCGGTGAACGCGGCGCTGAAGCTGCTCGGGCTGCCGGCGTTTGGCGGGCTCGCCGCGCCGGCGACCGCGATGCTGGCGGTGCTGCTGGCGGAGCTTTGGCATCACGCCGGGTTCTACATGGTGATCTTCCTCGCCAACCTCGCCGTGGTCGATCGCGCGCTGGAGGAAGCGGCGGATATCGACGGCGCGCGGGCCTGGCAGAAACTGTGGTTCGTGGTGCTCCCGCAGCTGCGCCCGGCGATCGTGATCAACCTGGTCTATGCGCTGATCCAGTTCCTGAAAACCTTCACCGTGGTGATCACCATGACCAAGGGCGGGCCGAACGGGGCGACGAATTTCCTCAGCTACTACGCCTATCAGTTCTTCGACGAGGCCCGCTATGGCGAGGCAACGGCGATGGCCACCGTGCTGTTCGCCATCGTGCTGCTCATCGCAGGCACAGTCTATGCGCTGGGCGAGCGAGGCCGGACATGATGCGGATGCTCGGCCATGCCATCGCCGCCGCGGTCTCGGTGATCTTCCTGTTCCCCTATCTGTGGATGGCCAGCAGCGCGTTCCGCTCCACCCGCGCGGTGCTGACAGCGCCGTTGCGGCTATGGCCGGAGAGTTTCGATCTCGACGGGTTCACCGCTATCCTGCGCATCGGCGATCTGTCGCTGTGGCGCGCATTGGGCAATTCGCTGCTGATCACCGGGGCTTCGACCGCGCTGGCGGTGCTCGTCGCCGCGCTTGGGGCCTACGCGATTTCGCGCCGGCCAAAGGCGGCGGCGTTCCGGCTGCTGCGCTACGGCTTCCTGCTGACGATGATCTACCCCTACATGCTGCTGGTGATCCCGGTCTACATCGTGGTCTACAAGCTCGGCCTGCTGGGCGGCTATGCTGGCATCATCCTGTTTCTCGCCCTGGGCCCGGTGCAGTTCTTCCTGTTCGAGCAGTTCTTCCGCACCCTGCCCGGCGAGGTGATCGAGGCCGCGACCATCGATGGCGCGTCAGAAGCGGCGATCCTGTTTCGCATCGTGCTGCCGATGGCCCGCCCGGTGGTGGCCACGGTGGCGATCATCACTTTTCTGCTGAACTGGGCTCAGTGGTTCCCGGTGCTGGTGATTTCCTCGACATCCGACACCTGGACCCTGCCGGTCGCGCTGTTGAACCTGAACGGTGAACTGGGGGCGAATTTCCAGGGCATCATGGCGTTGTCGGTGGTGACGACGATCCCGGTGGCAGCCCTGTTCCTGGTCGCGCAACGGCAGGTGATCCAGGGCATGACCGACGGAGCAGTGAAAGGCTAATGATGAACGACGAGACTTTGATCCGGCGGATCGAGGCGGCGCGTGTGCGCACGCTGCAGTGGCTGGACAGCATGCAGCTTGCGAACGGCGCCAGTCGGATCAGCCCGGCGCATGACCCGGAGCGTTGGCCGGGGATGCTGCTGCCAGGCACATACAACGCAGTGATGTGCCGTGATCTGCTGGATGCGCCGGTGCAGAACGCGGATCTTGCGGCGTGGCTGCTGTCGCATCGCCGTGCGGACGGCGTGTTCCGGGTGCCCGGGATGACGGATGACACCGTGTTCAAGCGGCCGGAGCCGGGCGAGACCTGGGGCTACATCGATTTCCACGTCACCAACTACAGCCTCGGCGCGATGCAGGCCGTCGCGCCTGGCGAAGCACCTTTGCTCGATTTTGCCCGCTGGTTTCTCGATCCCATGATGTTGAAAGCCTGGCTGGCTGATCGCGACCTGCGCGACCCCTGGCTGGAAGGCAACAACATCGTCAACCTCGCCAGCTTCCTGCTGTTGCTCGGCGCTGACGGCGCGCTGGAAATCCTGCTGCGCTGGCACGCCTACCATCAGGACCCCGCGACCGGCTTCTGGGGCGTCGGCCAGTCTTCCGATGCCACCAGGCTGCTGCATGCCATGGCCGGCTCGATGCATAATTTCCACATCTGGTACCGCCTTGGCCGTACCCTGCCGTATCAGGACCGCGCCGCCGACTACGCCCTGTCCCGGCCAACCGGCATCGACACCGCCTGCATCGATGTCGACCTCGTCGACCTTCTCGTCCACGCCCGAATGTGCCTCGGCTACCGCACCGCGGATATCCACGCCTGGCTGCGCGAAAAACTGCTGGCCTTGCTCGACTTCCAGTCCGCCGACGGCGGCTTCGCCGACGAAATGAGCGGCATACGACGCCAGGACGGCTGGGTGCGCGGCTATCAGGAGCCGCAGGGCCTGTCGAACACCTTCGCCACCTGGTTCCGCTGGATTGCCATCGCGATGATCGCCGATGAGCTCTGGCCGGATCGCTGGGCCTGGCGCTTCCGCAAGATGATCGGCATCGGCTACCGCATGGAGCGCACGCCATGAGCGAGGAAGATCCATTCTCGCATCTGCACGACGAGGACTATGCTAGCGGCTTT
The DNA here is from genome assembly GCA_903881515.1 of uncultured Rhodospirillales bacterium. Classification (GTDB taxonomy): domain Bacteria; phylum Pseudomonadota; class Alphaproteobacteria; order Acetobacterales; family Acetobacteraceae; genus CAIRTN01. The sequence continues at coordinate 6,495 of CAIRTN010000264.1, forward strand.
GACTCCGGCCGCGTCGGCGCGGCGGACATGGTCGAAACCGGCGGCCGGCGCGCAGTCTCGCTCGATGGCACCTGGAAGTTCACGCCCGATCTCTACGACGAGGGCCTGCGGCAGAAATGGTATCTCTGGACCGCCGACCCCCCGGAAGCCTGGGACTGGCCGCGCGATTACGACGCCGAAGCGGCGTTCGACATGCAGGTGCCATCCTGCTGGAACCTGGCCCGGCCGGAATGGATGTATTTCGAAGGCAGCGGCTGGTACGCCCGCGATATCTTCGCGCCGCCCTCGCTGCACGGCGAACGCACCCTGTTGCGCATCGGGGCGGCGAACTACGAGGCGCGGGTGTTCATCAACGGCAGCTTCGCCGGCGGGCATCGTGGCGGCTCCACGCCGTTCTTCCTCGACGTCACGCCGCATCTGCGCCCCGGCGCGAACCGCGTTCTGATCCAGGTGGAAAACCGCCGCCGCCGCGACCGGGTGCCGATGCACCATACCGACTGGTTCAACTACGGCGGCCTCTACCGCGAGGTCGCGCTCTACGTGGTGCCGCCAATCTTCATCCGCCGCTTCACCGTCAGCCTCAAGCCCGGTCACACCGATCGGATCATCGTCAGCCTGCGCCTGTCCGCACCTGTTGATACCGAGGCCGAATTCGAAATCCCCGCGTTGGGCCTCAGCATTCCGCTGACCATCACCGGCGGGGAGGGCAGGGCGGACATCGCCGCGCAACCCCGCCTCTGGTCGCCCGAGGACCCGGCACTCTACGACGTCACCCTGCGTTGCGGCGCCGACAGGCTCAGCGAACGCATCGGCTTCCGCGACATCCGCGCCGACGGCGAACGCCTGCTGCTGAACGGACGCCCGCTGTACCTGCGCGGCCTCTGCGTGCACGAGGATGACGAACTCACCGGCAAAACCACCGATGAGGCCGATATCCGCCGGCGCTTCGAACACGCCCGCGCCATGGGCGCCAACTTCCTGCGCCTGTCGCACTACCCGCATCACGAGATGGTTGGCCGCATCGCCGACGAGGTCGGGGTGATGCTCTGGGCCGAGGTCCCGGTCTACTGGGCGATCGATTTCACCAACCCCGACACCTACGCCGACGCCGAAAACCAGTTGCTGGAACTCATCGCCCGCGATGCCAACCGCGCCAGCGTCATCGCCTGGGGCGTCGGCAACGAGAACGCCGATACCGATGCCCGCTACCGCTTCATGTCCCGCCTGGCCGAAGCGGCGCGCACCGCCGATCCAACCCGTCTGGTCGCCGCGGCCTGCCTGATCAACCGCGAACGGTTCGCCATCGAGGATCGCCTCGCCGATCATCTCGACCTCATCGGCATCAACGAATATTTCGGCTGGTACGAAAAAGGCTTCGACGGTCTGGAACGCCTGCTGGCGAATTCGCGGCCCGGCAAGCCGGTGGTGATCAGCGAAGTCGGCGCCGATGCACTTGCCGGGCACCGCGGCCGCGACGACGAACTGTTCACCGAAGAATGCCAGGCCGAGATCTTCCGCCGCCAGTTGGAGGTCGTCGATCGCGCCCCCTATGTGCAGGGCTTCTGCCCCTGGCTGCTCTACGACTACCGCACCGAACGCCGGCAAACCCGGTTTCAGCGCGGCTGGAACCGCAAGGGCCTGATCGGCGAGGACAAGCAAACCAAGAAACTCGCCTTCGACGTGCTGGCCAAGCATTATGCAAGCCGCCGCGACAGGAACGCATAACGCATGACCCAGCCGACACCGGTGCTCGACCATATCGTCGTCAACGTGCACCAGCGCATGGACGAAGCCCAGCAACTCTTCACCCGCCTCGGCTTCGCCCTCACCCCGCGCGGCTATCACACGCTGGGCTCGATCAACCATCTGGCGATCTTCGCCACCGACTACCTGGAACTGATCGCCCTGCCGCAAAGCGCCTCCGGCCGGCAGGATCTACTGGGCTGGCCGATGGGCTGGAACGGCGTGGTGTTCAACACCGAGGATGCGGCAGGCCTGCAGGCCACGCTCAACGCCGCCGGCGTGCCGGCCGGCCCCCCCAACGATTTCTCCCGCCCGGTCGACTTCACGGGCGGCACCGGCGATGCCGCCTTCCGCACCGTGCGGCTGCCGAACGAAACCACGCCCTCCGGCCGGCTGTATTTTTGCCAGCACAAAACCCGCGAGTTGGTCTGGCGCGATGAATGGCGCGTGCACCCGAACGGCGTCACTGGCGTGGCCCGCATCGTCTTGGCGGCCAAGGACCCATCGCGCCTGGGCAAGGTCTTCGCCGCGATGTTCGGCGCCGGCACCAGTTTCCTCGCCGGTCTCGTGCGCATTGAAGTGGTCACACCCGCCGAAGCGCTCGCCCGCTACGGCGACGCCGTCGCCGATCCCGCCGGACGCCCGGAATGGATCGCCGCGGTGGAGTACCGCGTGCGCTCAATGGCCCAAACCCACGCCGCCCTGCAGGCCGGCGGCATCACCCTGCGCGCCGACGGCCTGGTCGCGGCCGCCGACGCCATGGGCGCGGCGATGGTGTTCGCGGCTTAGCGGGCTTTAGGTAAGGCAAGGGAAGTTTAAGGCCAGGGCTCTGCCCCA
>CAIRTN010000265.1 GCA_903881515.1 uncultured Rhodospirillales bacterium
ATACCTCCGCTTCATGATGGAAGCCGAGCAGTACGACGCCTGGCTCACCAAGTGCCTCGGCTACTGGGCGCATCCGCTGCTGGCGTTCGACCAGTCCGAGTGCTGGAAGTCGGACCCGAAGATCGTCGCCTACCGCGATACACAGAAGATGACGTTCTGGGACGGCTACAAGGGCCCGATCAGCTCGGCCGCCGCCTCGGTGGGCGCCGAGTATATCCTGGTGCAGATGTTCGCGGCCGTGTGCGCCGGCGCCTCGACCCCAGAGGAAGCCGCCGCTGAAGCGGCGCGGCGGATGCAGCGCATCTACCGCAAGGTCTGACCTGACTGGTGCCCGCCGGTTCGCCGGCGGGCACACCGCCTTATACTGAAAGCAGTGCGAATGGATGCCTCTACCTGGGTCGCGAAACGCCAGCCGCCGACGTTGCTGGGCCGGTTGTTTGACTACAAGCCGTTCCTGGTCTTTATCTGCCTGACACCCGCCATCGGGTTGCTGCTGGCGTTTCTGACCTATCCGCTCGGCCTTGGCATCTACCTCGCCTTCACCGATACCGAGATCGGCGGCAACGGTTCCTGGGTAGGACTGGAGAATTTCGAAAGCCTGCTGGATGACCGCATCTTCCTGCAGGCGGTGTGGTGGACCTTCGTCTACACCGCGATCGCTACGGTGGGTAAGTTCGCGCTCGGCCTCTGGCTGGCCTTGCTGCTGAACCAACATATCCCGTTCAAGTCGGTGCTGCGGGCGATCATACTGCTGCCGTACATCGTGCCGACCGTGCTCAGCGCGATTGCGTTCTGGTGGATCTACGATCCGCAGTTCTCGATCATTTCCTACGTGCTGGTCGATCAGTTGCACTGGCTGGATCATTATATCGACTTCCTCGGCACGCCCTGGGCCGCGCGCTGGTCGCTGATCGCGGCCAATATCTGGCGCGGGATTCCGTTCGTGGCGATCACCCTGCTGGCCGGGTTGCAGACGATTTCGCCCTCGCTGTACGAGGCGGCGATGCTGGATGGTGCCACGCCCTGGCAACGGTTTCGCCATGTGACCGCGCCGCTGCTGATGCCGATCCTGGCGATTGTGATGACGTTCTCGGTGCTGTTCACCTTCACCGACTTCCAGCTGGTGTATTCGATCACCCGCGGCGGGCCGATCAACGCCACGCATCTGATGGCGACGCTCGCCTTCCAGCGCGGCATTCCCGGCGCACAGCTTGGCGAGGGCGCGGCGATCGCGGTGGCGATGATCCCGTTCCTGATCCTGGCAACATTGTTCAGCTATTTCGCTTTGGGGCGCCGCAAGTGGCAGCAGGGATCCGACAATGACTGACGCCACACCCGTCGACGACACACCGGTGGTCGAAGCCGAAGGCCCGCAGCTGCTGTCGTGGGACAGCCGGACCCGGCGCGTGGTGACCGTTTACGTGCCGCTGGTCTGCTTCCTGATCATCCTGTTGTTCCCGTTCTACTGGATGGGGGTGACCACGTTCAAACCGAACTCCGAGCTGATCAACTACAAGGATAACAACCCGTTCTGGATCAACTCGCCCACGCTGTCGAACATCAAGAAGCTGCTGTTCGAGACGGATTATGCGCATTGGCTGGTGACCACGATGGGCGTCGCCATCGGCTCGACCATCCTGTCGTTGCTGTCCAGCGTGCTGGCGGCCTATGCGATTCAGCGGCTGCGCTTCAGGGGCTCGGACTATGTCGGCCTGGCGATTTACGCCGCTTATCTGGTGCCGCCGTCGATCCTGTTCATTCCGCTGGCGCAGGTGGTGTATCAACTCGGGCTGTTCGATACGCCGTTCGCGCTGATCCTGACCTATCCGACCTTCCTGGTGCCGTTCTGCACCTGGCTGCTGATCGGATACTTCAAGTCGATTCCTTACGAGTTGGAGGAATGCGCGCTGATCGACGGGGCCTCGCGCCTACAGATCCTGCGGCGGATCACTTTGCCGCTGGCGGTGCCGGGGCTGATCTCGGCGGGCATCTTTGCCTTCACCCTGTCGTGGAACGAGTTCATCTACGCGCTGGCGTTCATCTCCTCGTCGGAGAAGAAGACGGTGCCGGTGGCGATCCTGACCGAGCTGGTGCAGGGCGATGTGTATCACTGGGGCTCGCTGATGGCGGGCGCGTTGCTGGGCTCGCTGCCGGTGGCGATTTTCTACATGTTCTTTGTGGAATACTATGTCTCCAGCCTGACGGGCGCCGTCAAGGAATAGGCTATGAAGATCACCCGGCTGCGTACGCAGGTCGTGCATCTGCCGATCGACCCGCCGATCGTCAGCGCGATTTTCCGCATCGAATCCACGTCCTGCGTGCTGTGCTTTCTGGAGACCGACGAAGGCATTGTCGGCGAGGCGCTGGTGCATGCGCTGAACGGGCGGCGGATCGGCGTGCTGCATGAGATGATCCGCAGCCTGGAGCCGCTGGTGATCGGCATGGATCCGACCCTGGGCGGCAGCCTGAACGCGCGGGCGTGGAAGGAAATGAACTACCTGGGCTACGAGGGCGTGACGGTGCAGGCGCTGTCCGGCCTGGACAACGCGATGTGGGATCTGCGCGGCAAGGCGGCGGGGCTGAACGTCAGCCGGCTGCTGGGCGCGGTGCGGACCGCGGTGCCGGTTTATGCCAGCGGGGAGCTTTGGCTGTCGGCCTCGATCGACCAGTTGCAGCGCGATGCCGCGGCGCTGGTGGCGAAGGGCTATCGTGCGATGAAGACGCGGGTGGGGCCGACCGATCCAGTGGGCATGGTGGCCCGCGTGCGCGCGGTGCGCGAGGCGATCGGGCCGGATATCGGGCTGATGGTGGATGCCAATCAGCAGATGAACGTGGCGCAGGCGATCCGCATCGGCCGGATGATGGAGGAGCTAAACCTCGCCTGGTTCGAGGAGCCGGTTGTCTGCCACAACCATGCCGGCGAGGCGGCGATTGCGGCGGCACTCGATACGCCGATTGCCAGTGGCGAGACGGTCTATACCCATCGCGGCATCCTGCGGATGTTGCAGGCAGGGGCAGCCGATATTCTGATGCCGGACCTGCAGCGCATGGGCGGGGCGACGGAGTTCCTGAAGGCCGGGGCGCTGTGCGAGGCTTACAACATCCCGGTTTCCTCGCATCTGTTCCCGGAGATGAGCCTGCCGCTGCTGGCGGCGCTGCCGAATGCCGGGTACCTTGAACATATGCCGTGGTTCGAGGCGCTGTACGGGCCGTCGATCGTGCTGGATGAAAACGGCCACGCCGTGGTGCCGACGGCGCCGGGCTGGGGCACGCCGTTCGATCCGGCTGCGATCAAGCGCTACGCGGTGTGAGGCAAGGCCAAGGCAAGGCCAGCGCTCCCCTGGCCTTACTGATCCAAGCGCGACGGATCCGACACCACCCACTCCGCATAATCCGCATAAGCCGCCGCAGGCAGAAAGCGAGGGGCCCAGTCCGTCGCACGCAGGCGGCTGTTATCCATGATCCCACGTGGCCGGGTTTCGCTGAACCGGATCGTCGGCGTGTCGCCGCGCTGCCAGGTGAAGCCGGGAAATGCCGACGTCAGCCGGTCCGCCCAATCGGTAAGCACTTCGCCCCAGGGCACGCTGGAGCAGATGTTGAAGACGCGGTGCGCGGGGTCGGGCATGTCGAGCAGATGCAGCAGGCCGGCGGCGACGTCGCGGCTGTAGACCCAGGTATAGGCGGGGATCACCGTGGGCAGCACAGCGGCCTGGCCGTCGCGGGCGGCGCGCGCAAGCTGCCAATGCGGGCCGATCATGTCGCGCAGGCCGGTATCGCGCTCCCACGGGCCGAACACGGCGCCGATGCGGGCCGCGATCACGTCGATGCCCCATAGCGCGCCCAGGCGCAGCCCGGTGCGCTCGATGCCGTATTTGGTCAGGCCGTAGACGCCGGTGGGCACGCAGGGCGTGGTCGCCTCGTCCAGCAGGGCGTGATCGAAAAAGCTTTCGCCGTAGACCGAGGCCGAGGCCGGCGCGATCACCCGCTTCACGCCGGCGTCGCGCGCGGCACGCAACTGGGTGATGAAGCCCAGCAGGTTCACGCTGATGATCCGCTCCGGCATTTCCGCCTCGCGGTCGGGGCCGGAGGTAATCGCGGCGAAGGGGAACATGCGGTCGACCTGATACTGGCGCAGCAGCGCGCCAATGGCCGCCCCGTCGCAGACGTCGCAGCGCACCGCGGTCAGCTTGCCGGGCAGACCGGCGAAGGCGCGCAGCGCGCTCGACGGCATGTCGTCCAGCGCCGCGACGATGACGTGTTCGCCGCGGGCGAGCAGCGCCTCGACCAAGTTGAGGCCGACGAAGCCGGTACCGCCGGTGACCAGGACGCTCATAGCGGCAACGCCGGCTTGACCATGCCGCTACAGGTGCCGAAGCCGATCGAGGCATAGCCGGCACGGCGCGCGTGCGCGCGCAGCACGATCTCGTCGCCGTCCTCGAGATAGTTTCGCTGTTCGCCGGTCGGCAGGTCGACCGGCAGGGCGCCGGCCTGGGTGATTTCGAGCAGGGCGCCGAGGCTGTCCGGGGTTTCGCCGGAGATGGTGCCGCTGCCGAGCAGATCACCAGGGCGCAGATTACAGCCGGCGCTCGTCTGGTGGGCGATGATCTGGGCGGCGGTCCAATAAAGGTTGTTAGCGTTGGTACGGGACAGGCGATGCGCCGGCAGGCCGCGCCGGCGCATTTCGGGACTGCTAAGGAACACGGCAAGCTCCAGGTTCAGTGCGCCATGCAACTGATCGTAGTCGGAATACAGATAGGGCAGCGGCGCCGGGTCACCGGCCGGGCGCGGCGGCTGCATGATGCGGAACGGGCGCATCGCTTCCGGTGTGATCACCCAGGGGGAGACCGAGGTCAGGAAGCTTTTGGCCAGGAACGGACCGAGCGGCTGATATTCCCAGGCCTGGATGTCGCGCGCCGACCAGTCGTTCAGCAGGCAGTAGCCGGCGATATGGGTGTGCGCCTCGGCCACGCGGATCGGGGCGCCGAGGTCGTTGCCGGGGCCGACCCAGATGCCCATTTCCAGCTCAAAATCCAAGCTGCGGCAGGGGCCGAAGGAGGGGGCCGTTTCGTTGGGCAGTTTGCGCTGGCCGTTGGGGCGCTGCACGGCGGTGCCGGACGGCATCACCGAGGAGGCCCGGCCGTGATAGGCGATGGGCACATGCTTGTAGTTGGGCAGCAGCGGGTTGTCCGGCCGGAACAGCTTGCCGGCGTTCCTGGCGTGATGGATGCCGGTGTAGAAATCGCTGTAGTCGCCGATCGCAGCCGGCAGATGCAGGCGGCAGTCGACCGCCTTGTGCAGCACGGCGCGTTCGCGGGTGGCGGTACGGGCGTCGTCCGACAGCAGGGCAAAGATCTGCGCGCGCAACGCCTGCCGCGGGGCCGGGCCGAGCGCGAACAGCGCGTTCAAGGTGGATTGGCTGGCGGCTTCGGTGGCCTCGCCGTGCAGCAATCCAGCTTCGGTGGCCGCCGCGAGGTCGAGGATCTGATCGCCGATGGCGACGCCGCCGCGTGGGGGCGCGCCGGGTAGGCTGAAGATGCCGAAGGGCAGGTTCTGCAGCGGAAAGTCAGCGTGGCCGTTGGCCGAGGTGACCCAGCTTCTGTGGCTGGCGTCGTGCGTATGGTCAGTCATGTCGTGCTCATCCTGGCGAGTTCCGCTGCAACGTTCCGACAGTTGGCGGGAAGTTTATGCTTGGTCGACTGGGCAAGGCCAGGGCAGAGCCCTCGTCTTGCCTTTACCGCCCGACGGGCCGTGTGCGTGAGGTCAGCACGTTGCTGGTGGCTTCACCTTTGCGCGGACCGACCTCGGTGAGCGTCACCCGCCAGGGGCATCGCTCAGCCCCCATACAGGCCGGCGCCGCGGGCGCGGACCTTGATCAGGGCGGCCAGCAGGGCAAGCGTCGGCATCGGCACGCCGACCATTTCGGCCATCTGCAAGGGCACGGAGTAGAGCGCGTCGATCTCCATCGGCCGGCCGGCCTCGAGGTCTTGCAGGATGCTGGGTCGGTGGCCGAGGCTGCGGTTGGTGGTGACGACGCGTTCGGGGTCGAGCTCCACCGAGCAGCCCATCGCGGTGATCAGGGCGACGGCCTCGGCCATCACCCGGCGCGAGGTTTCGACCAGCACCGGCTCCTCATGCGTCGCCCGCACCGGGGATTGCGTCAGCACGCACATCGGCCCGGCCGACAGGTTGAACGCGAGCTTCTCCCAGATCACGTTGCGGATGCTGGGCGAAACCGTCAGCGGCAGTCCGGCGGCCTTGTAAGCCTCGGCGATGGCGCGCAGGCCCGGAGTTTCGACGCCGTCAGGCGCGCCGATGACGCAGCCGCGCGTAGCGCCGCCGATCAGTTTGATGGTACCCGGCTTCGGCACCGAGCTTGCGGGCCAGGCGATGCCGCCCAGCGTGCGCGATGGTCCGATGGTGTTCCACAGCGCATCGTTCGGGTCCAGCACCGGCAGGCGGCCGCCGTCGAGCGGGCCGCCATGGCCCATGAAATACCACCAGGGGATGCCGTTGGTGAGGAACAGCACCGAGGTGTCGGGCCCCAGCAGCGGAACAATATTGGCCGCGACCGAGGGCAGCGACGGCGCTTTGACGGTGACGATCACCAAATCCTGCACGCCGAGATCGGCGGGTTCGTCGCTGCCGGCGACCGGGACGGTGAACGAGGTATCCGGCGATTCGACGGTCAGCCCGTCACGCCGGATGGCGGCCAGATGCGCGCCGCGCGCAATCACCGAAACCTCGGCGCCGGAGCGCGCCAGGAAGCCCGCCAGATAACCGCCGATCGCGCCGGCCCCGTAAACGCAAATCTTCACCCGCTCGCTCTCCTTCTGCCAGGCGATGCTGCCTCAGGCGTGGGGGCGGGGCAACCTTTGCCCGCGGCCGGAACGGGGGTGGCGCGAACGACCGCGAAACGTCTAACCTCGCATGAGGGACAGGGAGCCACCGCGATATGAGGCAACTGGGGAATTCGTGCGCGCATGAATGACGCTGTGCCGGCGATCGAAGGTCGCGATCTCGTGCGGGAATTCGCCGGCGGGGTGCGGGCGCTGGATGGCGTGTCGCTCAGCATCAGGCCGAACGAGTTCTTCACCCTGCTGGGCCCTAGCGGCTGCGGCAAAACGACGCTGCTGCGGGCGATCGCGGGATTGGAGGTGCCGGATTCGGGCAGCATCTCGCTGTATGGCCAGCCGCTCGATGGCCTGCCGCCGTGGAAGCGGCCGGTGAACACGGTGTTTCAGAGCTACGCGATCTTTCCGCATCTCACCGTGGCGCAGAACGTCGCCTTCGGGCTGGAGATGCAGCGCCGGCCACGGGCGGAGATCGCGGCACGGGTGGCGGAGATGCTGGCGCTGGTGAAGCTGGAGGGGCTGGATGGGCGCAAATCGTCGCAGCTTTCCGGCGGGCAGCAGCAGCGGGTGGCACTGGCGCGGGCGCTGGCGACGTCGCCGCGCGTGTTGCTGCTGGATGAGCCGCTGTCGGCGCTGGACCTGAAACTGCGCACCGAAATGCAACTCGAGCTGAAGCGGTTGCAGGCGCGGGTTGGCATCACCTTCATTTTCGTCACCCACGACCAGCACGAGGCGCTGACGATGTCAGACCGGATCGCGGTGATGAATGCCGGGCAGATCCAGCAGATCGGCACTCCGGACGAGATCTATGACCGCCCGGCCAGCCGGTTCGTCGCCGACTTCATCGGCGCGACCAATCTGCTGGAGGCGACCGGCACCGGCGAAGGCGCCTATCGCCTCGCCGATGGATCGCAGATCGCCGCGCAGGGTCCTGCAGGCTCCGTCTGGCTCGCGATCCGGCCGGAGCGCCTGCGCATAGCGCCGGAGGGCAGTCTGCACGGCGTGGTCGAGCATGCCGTCTACGAAGGCACCGACACGATCTATCACGTTGTGGTTTCAGAGACCGTGCGGCTCCGGGTGCGCGCGCCGAACAGCGACGGCGCCAGCGCGCGCTTCGCCACCGGCGCGGCGGTCGGCGTGGTCATTCCGGCCGACGCGGTGCGGGTGCTGCAGTCGTGACGGCGGTCTGGCGGCGGGCAGCCTTGCTGGCGCCGTCGCTGGGCTGGATCGCCGCCTTCCTGGTCCTTCCGCTGTGCCTGATGGCCTACGTCTCGACGCTGGCGCGCGGGCCGATGGGTGGGGTGGACTGGAACCATCACACCGCCGACGCCTATGTGCAGTTTCTGTTCGAGCGCGACCTGATGGACAGGTTGGTGGTGAACACCGACTACTTGCGCATCTTCGGCCGTTCTTTTGCGCTGGCCGGCGGCACCACAGTGCTGACGCTGTTGATCGGGTTTCCCACCGCGATCTGGATGGCGTTCCAGCCGCCGTCGCGCCGGCTGTTGCTGGTTTTCATCATCACTGTTCCGTTCTGGACCAATATCCTGGTGCGGAACTATGCGTGGATCCTGCTGCTGCGCACCGGCGGGTTGATCGACACGCTGCTGCGCGCCAGCGGCCTGTCCAACGAGCCGTTCTCAATCCTCTATACCCCGCTAGCAACCGGCATCGGCCTGACCTACTCGTTCCTGCCCTACATGGTGCTGCCGATCTATGTCAGCCTGGAGAAGATCGACCGCCGCCTGGTCGAGGCGGCGTTCGATCTGGGCGCCAGCCGCTGGGCGGCGTTCCGCCGGGTGATCCTGCCGCTGGCGATGCCGGGGGTGATGGGCGGGGCGATACTGGTGTTCGTGCCGGGCCTCGGCGCGTTCATTAGCCCGGAGTTGTTGGGCGGCGCGAAGTCGATGATGATCGGCAGCCTGATCCAGCAGCAATTCGGCCAGTCCCGCAACTGGCCGTTCGGCGCGGCGCTCGCATTCGTGCTGTTCGCCCTGGTGCTGCTGGCACTCGGCGCGCACCAGTTGCGCTATCGGCGGGAGGCACGATGAAATCGCTCTGGCGTTTTCCGTTCACCCGTCCGGCGGCGATCTTCACGCTGGTGTTTCTGTATGTGCCGATCATCGTGCTGGTGGTGCTGTCCTTCGGCGCGGAGGATTCCATCGCGCGCTGGTCGGGCTTCAGCCTGCGCTGGTACGCCGAGGTCTGGGACAACGACACCATGCTGCGCACCATCCGCAACTCGCTGACGGTTGCGGTGTTCGCCATGCTGTTCGGCACCGCGGCGGCGACGATGGCGGCACTGGCGCTGGCGCGCGGCACGTTCCGCGGCAAGACGATCGCAGCCCTGCTGCTGGGCCTGCCGCTGGTCGTGCCGGAAATAGTAGCCGGGATCTCGGTGCTGCTGTTTTTCGTGCTCGTCGGCATCAGGCTCGGCATCACCAGCATCATCCTGGCGCATATCGTGTTCGTCATTCCCTATGCCTATCTGCCGATCCGGGCACGGCTGGACGGCATGGACCCCGCCTTGGTCGAAGCCGCGGCCGACCTCTACGCACCACGCTGGACGGCATTCTACCGGATTATTCTGCCATTGATCTGGCCTGGCATCGCCGCGGGTGCCACGCTCGCATTCATCGGTTCGCTGGGCGATGTCGTCGTCAGCTATTTCGTCTCCGGACCGGGGGCGACGACCCTGCCGGTCTACGTCTTCAGCATGGTGCGGATGGGGGTCACACCCGTCGTGAATGCCGTCTCCACCCTGCTGCTCGCCGCCTCGATCGCTGTGTTCTCGCTGTCCTACCTCGTCAGCCGCAGCAAGGGCTGACGCAACAATCCTCAGGAGGCTCCCATGTTTGTCCGTCTTGCCGCCCTCGCCGCGCTGGCACTGCCGCTGCTGATGCCGCAGCCCGCCCGCGCGCAGGCCAAGGAACTGCTGCTGTTCAACTGGTCGAACTACACCTCGCCGGCGCTGCTGAAGCGCTTCGAGGCCGAGACCGGCATCAAGGTGACGCTCGATACCTACGACACCAACGAGGGCATGCTGGCGAAACTGCAAGCCGGCGGTGCGGGCTATGACATCGTGGTACCCACCGGGCCGACCCTGAAGGGCATGATCCGCGACGGCCTGGTGCAGAAGATCGACACGACGAGCCTGCCGAACGGCAAGAACATCCGCGCCCCGTTCGACAACCCGGATTTCGACCCCGGCCGCGCCTATTCAGCGCCCTATATGTGGGGCACCACCGGCATCGCCTACGACCCCGCGCCGCTCAATGGCGGCAAGCTCACCGATAGCTGGAAGGAAATCCTCGAGCCGCGGCCGGAATACGCCGGCAAGCTGGCGATGCTCGCAGATATGGGCGAGGTCTACTACGCCGCCGCCTTCTATCTCGGCTTCGACGGCTGCACCGACAAGGCCGAGGAAGGCCAGAAGATCCTCGACCTGCTGACCAAGCAGAAGCCCCAGGTCAAACTCTACTCCGCCTCCGGCACCATCGACCGCATGGCATCGGGCGAGACGCTGATGCACCATATGTGGAACGGCTCCTATCACCGGGCGCAGGTGAAAAAGCCCGGCCTGCTCTACATCTATCCGCGCGAGGGCGTAAATCTGTGGGGTGACAACTTCGCCGTCGCCAAGGGCGCGCCGCATCTGGAATCGGCCAAGGCGTTCATCAACTTCATGCTCGATCCGAAGAACGCGGCCGAGGCCTCGAACTACACCGGCTACAACAACGCTGTGACCGGCTCCGATCAGTACCTGAACGACAGCCTGCGCAACGACCCCGCGGTGAACATGCCGGCGGACATGGTCTCCCGCCTGCGGCCGACCCGCGAATGCTCGCGCGCCAGCCTCGACCTGCGCGAGAAGATCTGGACCCGGCTGCAGCGCTAACCGGCCCATGGCCGGATACGTCGACAGCCACTACGCCCGCACCGAAGCCGAGCCGGGAGACTATCCCCCGCTCGGCGAGGCGCTCGAGGTGGAAACTTGCGTCATCGGCGGCGGGCTCGCCGGGCTGGCCACCGCGATCGATCTGGCCGAGCGCGGCCGCAGCGTGGTGCTGCTGGAGCAGAACCGCATCGGCTGGGGCGCGTCGGGCCGCAATGGCGGCTTCGCCTCGCCCGGCTTCCCCGCCGGCGCCCCGGCCCTCGTCGAGGCCGTGGGCATGACGGACGCCCAGGCGCTGTATGTCGAGGCCATCGCCGCGCACGCGCTGCTCCGATCGCGTATCGCCACCTATGGCATCGATTGCGGCCCGGTGATCGACGGGCAATTGCGCTGCGGCATGGCCAATTCCACTGAATCGCTGCAGGGCTATTGCGACTGGATGGCGCGGCATTTCGGCCTGCAGATGCAACACCGCACACCGGCCGAAGTCCGCACCGTGCTGGACACGACGCAATACGGCGACGCGTTCTTCAACCCCTACACCTTCGCGGTGCATCCGCTGAACCTGTCGCGCGGCCTGGCCCGCGCCATCGTGCAGCACGGCGGCGCAGTGCACGAGAACACCCCGGCGCTGAGCCTGTCGCGGAATGGCGCGCGACACGTGGTGCGCACGCCGCGTGGTTCGGTGACGGCGGAAAACATCGTGCTGGCCTGCGGCGGCTATATCGACCGGCTGCTGCCGAAGCTGGTGTCTGCCACGGTGCCGATCGCCACCTTCGTCATGGTCACCGAGCCGCTCGGCGAACGCCTGCGCCAGGCGATCGCGGCGCCCTATGCGATTTCCGACATCAAGTTCGCCACCAACTACTACCGCCCGCTCGTCGATGGCAGGCTGCTCTGGGGTGGCCGGGTGCAGGCATGGGAGCCCTCCCCCGCCCGGCTGGCGCGCGCGCTGCACCGCGACATGGCGCTGTTCTACCCAAAACTTGCCGATGCGCGGGTCGAGATCGCCTGGGGCGGCATGATGCCGTATCTGAAACACAAAATGCCGATGGTCGGCCCGGTCGAGCCGGGGCTATGGGTGGCGACCGGCTTTGGCGGCCTGGGCGTGTCGCTAACCACCCTGGCCGGGCGGATGATCGCCGGCGCGATCGACGAGGCCGACGACCGGTTCCGCATGCTCGCCCGTTTCGGCCTGCCCTTCGCCGGCGGCAAATGGGGCAAGATTCCGGCGCAGCTGATCTATTGGCGTCACGCCGCGGCCGCCCGCTTTGGCCGCGGGCGACAAGTGTAGCCGTATCAGCATACAGAGAAGGCGGCGAGGCTCGGCAGATAAAATAAGTCAGTGAGGCCAAGGATAAGTAAGCACTCCTTTTTTTGTAA
>CAIRTN010000266.1 GCA_903881515.1 uncultured Rhodospirillales bacterium
CATGCGGAAACGCAGACCTTCGAAGACGTGGTGATTCACCGCATGATCGTCCCAGTTTTGCACACGACCGCATAACGGCCCGTGAAGGCTGCTGGTGACGATTTCCACGCCGGACTCGACCAGGCGGCGCGCCAGCAGCAGTTGCTGCCCCCAGCGATTGCGACCATAGCGGTCACGGGTATGAGCGTCTTCCTTGTTGAGATCAAAGGCATCGCGGGTCTTGGGATTGGTCAGCAGCGTCATGGCTTGCGATTCAAACTCATCCAGAGCGCCAAGCTCGCCTTCCCGGTCGAACGCGCGTTCCATCTTGTCCAGGTTCTTGCGCAGTACCACGCGGTCGGTCAACCGGCGTGTTTCGGCCTGGTCGGAAAGGCCAATATTCGGCACCTGAAAGTTGGGCCGGTTCGGATCGTCATCGACCGAGAACGGCGAGTACGCATCGCCCAGATAAGCAGGGCCGTTGTATCCCGTGGGTGGACTCACACCCACATAATTGGGCAGCGGATTGCTGCGTTTGGCTCCTTTGGAACGCAGGTAGTTCGCCACGGACATCCAGTCCGGCAGGCGCGGCTTCGGCTTGTCACGCTCATCGGAATCACCCGAGAGCATCTGCATTGAGCCGGCCGGATGGCCACCGGCCTTTTGATTCATCGAGCGCAGGATGTTGAACTTGTCCGCGATCTTCGCATGCATCGGCAGCAACTCTGTGATCTGCGTACCCGGCACCTTGGTACCAATGGTCTTGAACGGCCCGCGATACTCACTGCCAATCTCCGGCTTAGGGTCGTAAGAGTCGATGTGCGAAAGCCCCCCCGGGAGCCACACCATGATTACTGCGGTCCTTTCATGGCTGGGCTTCAACGCGTTCTCGGCGCGCAGGCGCAGCAGACCCGGCCAGCTCAGGGCTGCCATGCCGGTCAGCCCGACCTGCATGAACCCACGCCGGGACATGGGCCCGGAGCAACGCAGGAGGGGTGGAGAAGAAATGATCGAAGACATGCTCTTAAACCTACGCGCCTCGCAACCCTGGTTTATCGCGCGATGAGGCTCCCTGGGTTTGTTCCAAACACCGCGACCTCCTTGGCGCTCGTTCCATCCCACACGCGTAAAAAACTGTCCTCGCCGCCGCCGATGATGGTGCCGCCGGTGGCGGTGCTGGCGGCGGATTGCATAAAATCAGGCAGCTTGGCGATCGCGCGCACCTCAGTGCCCTCGTCATTGACGATGCGGATGAGGTTGTCGCCGGCGGAGGTGACGATCTGATTGGTGGCACCGATAAACTGCAGCGAGGTGACCTCCTTGGTCCAGCCTTCGATCTTCTTTTTCCGTTCGCCCACGATCATGTCCCAGGTGAATACGACACCGTCCGCACCGGCCGTGGCCAGCACGCGACCATCGGCACGGAAGCCCACGCCCATGATGTGATGCGTGTGCCCTTCGAACACGTTCACCTGCTTGCCCGTCGCAATGTCGGTGACGCGCGCAAGCTTGTCGGCCGCACCAGAAGCGAGCCGCTTGCCGTCGGGTGAAAAATCCAGGCACAGCACCGCATCTTCGTGACGTTCCGGCCAGCTCTTGACCAGCTTCCCGCTCCCGACGTCAAACAGGCTGATGTCGCCCGAACGCGAAGGCTCGCCGCCACCGGTGGCTAGCGTTCTTCCATCAGGGCTGAAGCGCACGGCATTGACGCGATCGGCAAAAACCGCGTGGCCTTTCTCGCCACCGATCACACGTTCCAGCACCCATTTTGATGCCGTGCCCATGTTCACCGCAGTGCCATCCGCCATGCAGGCGGCGAAGGTACCGTCCGCCTGTGAAGCCAAAGTCGCAGCGGGAGTGGCTGTGCCCGTCACCTGTTCAATTGGGGTCGCTGAGGCTGCGGCCCAAACATTAAGCGTGCCATCGCTGAATACCGCGGCAATCTCCTGGGCATCCACGGAGAACGTTACGGACAGGGGTTTGGCGCTGCCCTTGATCAAACCTTGCTTGGCCGCCGCGAGCTCGGCCGCAGCCTTGTCCTGCGTCTTTTTCGCCCCTTCGATCGCGGCATTCGCGGCAGCGAGGTCGTGGCTGTTCGTGGCCTGGGATTCAGTGATGCGCTTAACATCCGCCTCGGCATCCTTGACGTTGCTCTCAACGGCGGAGAATGCGGCCTGTACGGAGGTCTCGGCCATGGTGGTGCTGGCGTAGCCGGCGATGATTTCCGCCTGCTCGTCCTTGGTCAGATCGCGCAGAACCTGGTACTCGACGGCGGTGATGACC
>CAIRTN010000267.1 GCA_903881515.1 uncultured Rhodospirillales bacterium
CCGCGCTTGTCGCGCATCAGGCCAAGTTCGCCCTCGGCGGTGATCTTGACCCAGCCCGAAACGCTGCATAGCCTCATCAAAGAGCCACGCCGCCCGAGCGCTTTTCTACAGCAGACGGGACATCCCCGCCTATGGCCACCTCGAAACTTTGCGTGAGGCAAGCGATGTATGTGGAAAATTCAGCCTTCGACCCTCACAAAATAGCCTTCCCATAAACTGCGCGATTGGCTCAGACCACTCGTGGGGCGGCGCGAATGTGCGCGGTCAAAGGTTGCGGCGCTGCCCGGTGTTCTACTGCTAGGGTCTAGCTGGCTTCACTGGGGTCGCTTCATCCTGCGATCAGGGTTTAGATATTCGACAGATAGACCAACGGTTCCTTGATCTCATCATCATTGTACGCCCGTTAGCTGTCTCCATCGAGACAGGCTGAGGCGGATGGACGAGCGATCCGGCCCAGACGCCAAGAATCGTTCAAGCACCAAGCTACTACCGCGCTGGATGGCACCTAATCCGCGGGCGATGCGGCGTCCATCGCCCGCGGTCGGCAGGTTCAGATCTTCGAGATCGTGTGTTGCATCTGGTACAATCCCCGTTGCACCGGTTCGATGGCACCGGCCGCCAGCAACGCCGCTTCGGGCAGGGCCTGGTCGCAGATCTTGACCAGCTGTTCGGCGGTGCTGCCGCCCTCGACCAGGATCAGCCAGTAGGGATGGCCGCCGCCATGCGGTTCCTTGTCGATTTCGGTGGCCTCGAGGGCTACGGCCTGGCGGTCGACGATGCACAGATGCACCGCGGCGATGCCGGGTTCGTCGACCAGGGCGGGCAGCACCTTGTGGGCGAGGAATTTGCGCTGGTCCTCCTCGCGGCCTTCGGCGACGTCGTAGCGCCAGCACATCAGGGTGCCGCCTAGGCCCTGCCCCAGGGTGAAGGCGACGCGGTAGATGGTGCGGAACGGGTTTTCGAACATGCCGCCGATTTTGGTCGACCAGGGCGTGCGGTATTTCCGGCGCAGCAGGTATTCCGGCCCGGCGATCGTCTCGGGCGCGTTGGTTTCGTAGAGCACCATGAACTGCGGCGCGCCATCGAGCGCGATATAGCGCCGGCCGCGGCGGAACCCGGCATTGCCGAGCCGCTCGGGCATGTGCTCGCGATTATGCCACTCGTAGAACTCCTCGTAGACGTCGGGGGAAATGTCCCACCAGTAGCCAAGCAAACCCTGTCCTGCCATCGTCATCGGCTGTCTCCCTTGCTGGATGTTCTAGTCGTTCAGGCGCGCGTCCAGGGCATCGCGCAGGCCATCGCCCACGAAATTCAGCGCCAGGACGGAAAAGAAGATCGCGGCGCCGGGGAACAGGCTCATCCACCAGGCGTCCCAGTATTGCATCGCCGTCGACAGCATCTGTCCCCAGCTTGGCGTCGGCGGTTGCGCGCCGAGCCCAAGGAAGGCCAGAGAGGATTCGGTGATCAGCGCCGAGGAGGCGCGCAGCGAGGCATAGACCACAAGGTTGCCGACCACACCGGGCCAGACATAGCGCGCCATGATCTTGGCATCGTGCGCACCCAGCGCGCGTGCGGCCAGGACATAGTCGAGCTGGCTGACGTAGAGCACCTGTGCGCGGACCATCCGGGCGAAGTTCGGCACGTTGATGATGGTGATGGCGATGACCGCGTTGATCAGGTCTGGCCCCAGCACGGCGACGATGCCGAGTGCCAGCACGAGCATCGGGAAGGCCATCATGCCGTCCATCACCCGCATGATCAGGTGATCGGCCCAGCCGCGGAAATAGCCGGCCAGCATGCCGAGCAGCGAGCCGAGCACCACGGCGCCGGCGATCGAGACGATGGTGACTTCCAGCGAGACCCGGGCGCCGTAGATGATCCGCGACAGCACGTCCCGCCCCAACTCGTCGGTGCCGAGCAGGAAATCGGCCTGCGGCGGCGCCTTGATCGCTTCGTAATGGCTGGTGGTGGGATCGTAGGGCGCAATCACGTCGGCGAAAATCGCCAGCAGCGCGACGAGGGCGCAGACGGCGAGGCCGAAGCAGGCCAGGCGGTGTTGCAGCAGCCGGCCGATGGTGCGGCGCACGACGCCGCGGCTAACGGGGGACGGCGGGGCGGCGGTCATCGCGCGATCCGTTTGTCGACGAGGTAGTAGACGACATCGATGATGGCGTTCAGCAGCAGCACGCCGGTGACGATCACCAGGATCGCGCCTTGCACCGCGGGGAAGTCGCGGTTGAAGATCGCATCGATCACCATGCTGCCGAGGCCCGGCAGGGAGAAGATGCTCTCGGTGATCACCGCGCCGCCGAGCAGGGTGCCGAATTGCAGGCCGACCACGGTCAGCACCGGAATGAAGGCGTTGGGCAGCCCGTGATGCAGGATGACACGGGCCTCGCGCGCACCTTTGGCCCGGGCGGTGCGGACATAGTCGGCCGACATCACCTCCAGCATCGAGGCGCGGGTCTGCCGCATCACCAGGCCGGCCATCGCGGCACCGAGGGTCAGCGTCGGCAGGATCATCATGCGCAGGCTCTGCAACGGCGCATCGCTGAACGCGGCATAGCCGGAGGGCGGCAGCCAGCCGAGCTGGATGCAGACCAGCATGATCAGCAGCATGCCGGCCCAGAATGGCGGGATTGCCATGCTGAACATGGCGACGAAGGTGACGCCGATATCGGCCCAGGAATTGCGCCAGACCGCGGCGACGATGCCGGCGGGCACGCCGATCAGGATTGAGACCAGCATCGACAGGATGGTGAGTTGCAGCGTAACCGGGATGCGTTCGGCCAGCATGTCGACGATCGGCTGGCGGTTGCGCAGCGAGCGGCCGAAATCGCCGGTGACGATGCGCCCGACCCAGCGGCCGTATTGCACCGGCAGCGGCAGGTCCAGGCCCAGTTCGGTGCGCAGGGCCTGTCGCTGGGCCGTCGTGGCGCCCTCGCCGAGCATCGACAGCGTGGGGTCGCCGGGCAGCAGCAGGGTCATGGAGAACACCATGAAGCTGACCACCAGGACCACCGGGCCAATCTGGGCCAGACGCAGGGCGAAATAGCGCAGCATCGGTTCAGGCCCCCCCGCTGAGATCGTCGCGCAGGCAGGCGGAGCGGTGACCGGGCCCGACCTGGCGCAGGGGGGGCACTGCGCGGGCGCAGAGTTCGATGGCGTGCGGGCAGCGGGTGCGGAACGGACAGCCGGAGGGCGGGTTGATCGGGCTGGGGATCTCGCCGGTGAGGATGATGCGGCGGCGGACCACGTCGGGATCGGGGATCGGGATCGCGGAGAGCAGGGCGGCGGTGTAGGGGTGATGCGGCTGGGCGAACAGGGTTTCGGTCGGCGCGATCTCCATGATCCGGCCGAGGTACATCACCGCGATCTCGTCGGCGATGTTCTGCACCACCGCCAGGTTATGGCTGATGAACAGC
>CAIRTN010000268.1 GCA_903881515.1 uncultured Rhodospirillales bacterium
CTGCCCTACCACTTTGTCGTGCTCGGCTTCGCCGCCGCCACCTGGCTTGCCGCCTTCCTGATCGAGGGCTCGCGCTGGGGCTATTCCTGGCGCGCGGTGCGAGACGACGTGATCGCCTCGCGCTCGCTCGGCGTGCGGATCTTCGCCTCCAAGATGGCGGCCACCGCGATCAGCGGCTTCTTCACTGGCATGGGGGGCGCGATCTACGCGCAATATGTCGGCTATATCGATCCGGACAGCGTGATGGCCGGGCATCTGTCGATCCTGATCGCGTTGCCCGCCGTGCTCGGCGGCGTCGGCACGCTGTGGGGGCCGCTGCTGGGGGCCGCAGTGCTGATCCCGGTCAGCGAACTCAGCCGTTCCTACCTTGGCGGCGGCGGACGTGGTATCGATCTGATGCTGTATGGCGGCCTGATCATGGTCACCGCCCTGGCTCGGCCGCAGGGCCTAGTCAGCCTGTTCCGCAGGAGGCGCGCCGATGCCCCTGCTTGAGGTCCGCAATGTCTCCAAGCGCTTCGGCGGCGTGAACGCGAATATCGAGATCTCCTTCGACGTCGCCGAAGGCGAGATCCTTGGCCTGCTCGGCCCGAACGGCGCCGGCAAGACCTCCTTGTTCAATTCGATCTCCGGCGAGGTTACCCCCGATACTGGCGAGATCCTGCTCGACGGCGCCCGGATCTCCGGCCTCGGCCCCGTCTCATGCGCCGGCCTCGGCGTGGCGCGTACGTTCCAGGTGGTGCGCAGCTTCGACACCATGACGGTGCGTGAGAACGTCATGGTCGGCGCCTTCTCCCGCACCGCGAGCCCGCGCGCAGCGATGCAGGCCGCCGACGAGACGATGACGTTCTGCGGCTTGTCCGCCCGCGCCGACCGGCCGGCCTGGTCGCTGTCGCCGCCGGAAAAGCGCCGCCTGGAAGTCGCCCGCGCGCTGGCGACCAAGCCACGGGTGCTGCTGCTCGACGAGATGCTCACCGGGCTCACCCCCACCGAGGCGGCCGAAGGGGTGCAACTGGTGCGCGATGTGCAGGCACGTGGCGTGACCATCATCATGGTCGAGCATGTGATGGAGGTCGTCCTGCCGTTGGTGACCCGCGCCGTGGTGCTCAATCTCGGCCGGGTGCTGACGATCGGCAGCCCGGCCGAGATCGTGCGCAACCCCGAGGTGATCCGCGCCTATCTGGGGGACCGTTATGCTCCGGCTTGAGGATGTCTCCGCCTCCTATCGCGGCCTGAAAGCGTTGCAGGGCGTCAGCCTGTCAGTGGCGAAGGGCGAAATCGTCGCCGTGGTCGGCGCCAACGGCGCGGGGAAAAGCACGCTGTTGAAGGCGATCGCCGGGCAGGTGGCCACCGAAGGGCTGATCGAGCTCGACGGCAAGTCGCTGGCCCGGGTGCCGGCGCACGAGATCACGCGTTCCGGCGTCGGCCTGGTGCCCGAGGGACGGCGGCTGTTTCCCCGCCTGTCGGTGGAGGACAATCTGCGGCTGGGCGCCTATGCCAAGCGCGGCACGCCGGATCGCTTCAAGCCTTTGGACCTGGTGTTCTCGCTGTTCCCGCGGTTGCAGGAGCGCCTAGCCCAGCGCGCGGAGACGCTGTCTGGCGGCGAGCAGCAGATGCTGGCGATCGGCCGCGCGCTGATGACGCAGCCGCGCCTGCTGATGCTCGATGAACCCAGCCAGGGCATCATGCCCAAGCTGGTGGACGACATCCTCGCCGCCGTCACCCGCATCCGCGATCTCGGGGTGACCGTGCTGCTGGTGGAGCAGCGTCTGGCCGAGGCGCTGGAAATCGCCGATCGTGCGTATGTGTTGCAGACCGGCCGCATCGTGATGAGCGGCCGGGCAGACGAAATTGCTGCCGATTCCGGCGTCCGCCGGGCATATTTGGGCATGTAACCCGAAGCACAGGGAGAAAGAGACCTATGACCAGCCGTCTGTCACGCCGTGGCGCCGCCGGCCTTGCCGCCGCCATCCCGGCCTTCTTCATCGGCTCTGCCCAGGCGCAGACCGCAAATGAGAGCACCTTCGATCGCGTCAATCGCACCAAGGTGCTGCGCATCGCCGCCCTGCCGGGCGAGGCGCCGTATTTCTTCAAGGACATCGCCACCGGCGAGTGGTCCGGCTCGGCGATCGACATGGCGAAAAGCATCGCCGCGATCTGGGACGCCAAGCTGGAATACATCGAAAGCACCTACGGCAACTCGGTGCTCGACCTGCAGACCAACAAGGTCGATATCGCCTTCTCGCTGAACCCGACGCCGCAGCGCGCGCTGTCGATCGGCTTCACCAAGGCGATGATCATCCACCCCTTCGGCTGCGTCGCCCGCAAGGGTTTCAACCCCACCACCTGGGGCGACATCAACAAGCCCGACGTGCGCGTGGTGGTCGATCTCGGCTCGCTGCACGAAGTGACCGCGCGCCGCTTCACGCCCAAGGCGCAGATCACCGCGTTCAAGACCCGCGACGAGGCGATCCTGGCGTTGCAGGCCGGCCGTGCCGATGTCGACATCCTCGCCGCCATGCTCGGCATTACCGCATTGGCGAAGAACCCGGGGCTGGGCAGCTATCGCATTCTGGGCACGCCGACCGTTGCCCTGCCGTCCTGCATGGGCGTGCGCCGCGAGCCGGATACGCGGTTCAAGGAAGTGGTCGATGCTTGGCTCGACATGAACCGCGGCACCGGGCAGGTCCGCGAGTGGATGATCAACGGCATCCTGAAGAGCGGCGCCAAGGAAGAAGACATCCCCGCCGAACTGAGCTTCTGATTTCGGATGGACTATCAATGGAGCTTCGGCTTTCTCTGGCACTATGAGCGCCTGTTCGTCACCGGGGTGGAGGTCACATTGGCCTACACCTTCGGGACGATCTTTCTGGGCCTGATCATCGGACTGGCGATCGGGCTGGCGCGGCTGTCAAAGTCGAAGCTGGTCAACGCGCCTTTGGTCGCGCTGATTGAGATCTTCCGCTGCACGCCGCTGCTGGTGCAGATCGTGTGGTTCTACTACGCGCTGCCGGTGATCCTGGGCATCCAGATCCCGGCGGTGGTGGCCGCGGTGGCGGTGCTGTCGCTATATACCGGGGCGTTCTATGCCGAGATCTTCCGCGGCGGCATCGTCTCGATCGAGCATGGCCAATGGGATGCCGCGCGGGCGATCGGGCTCAGCCCGTGGCAGATGATGCGCCTGGTGGTGCTGCCGCAGGCCGTGCGGCGGATGATCCCGCCGTTCATGAACCAGTCGATCATCCAGCTCAAGAACACCTCGCTGGTATCGACCATCGCGGTGCCGGACCTGCTGTATCAGGGGCAGCTGATCACGTCGGACACCTACAAGCCGCTGGAAGTCTACACCGTGGTGGCGCTGATCTATTTCGCCATGCTGTTCCCGACCACGATCGCGGCGCAGTGGCTGGAGAACAGGATCGCGTCGAAATAACTATCCGCCGCCGCGCAGTTGCGCGCGGTCGCCGTCGATATCGAATGTGGTGCCGAACGGCGCGGAGAGATCGGCGAAGCGGCGCAGGATTGCATTGCCTTCGTCCCCCTCTGCCAAGCGCGGCCGGCCGCGCAGATGCGCCGGTTCGCCGAGCCCGAGGCTGACCGGGATCACCTCCATCGCGCGCAGTTCCCGTCCCTCGAAGGTGCAAACCGGCATCACGCATTCCCAGTAGCGCCGGTCGGCGGGGAAGCCCTTGCGGTCATTATCCGTGCGCACGCGGTAGACCTCGCCGGGCTTCAGCGACGGGTCGGCACGGAAGCGGTCATAGGCATCGGCTGGCAGGCGGGGCACCAGCTCGTTTTGGCCGAGGAAGTTGCCCAGGCTGTAGAAGATCGGCTTGCCCTTGTAGATTTCCATGCCGCGTAGCAGATGCGGGCCGTGACCGACTACCAGATCGGCACCCTCGTCGATTATCCTTCGCGCGAACACCGGCAGGAACTCGGCGGGCAGTTCCTTGTCCTCGGCCTGCTCGTGGGCGTGGAAGCTGACCAGCACGATGTCGGACAGGCCGCGCGCTTCGCGCACCCAATGCGCAATGGCCTCGACATCCTTGGCCCGCGCGGTCATCCGGGTCGCGACGGTATCGGCGGCGCGGAAATTCATCTCGCCGAACGGGAACACGGCGGGGTCAGAGGGTGGCTGGCCGAAGCCCATCTTGAGCGACATCTGCCGCTTGGCCTCGATGCCGACCTGCTCGGCGATCACCCGCAGGGTGGCAAGCTGCTCGGCGGTGACGTCGTACACGGTGTCGTGGCGCAAAGGCGCCAGGCCGGGACGGCCGGGCATGTCGGGCCTTTGCGCGGCGGCCTCCTGGCCCTTGGCGAAGCTGGCGCTGCAGGACAGCATCGCCACGGTGCCGTTGGGATGGCCGTGATAGACCGGCCGGCGCGCATCCTCGAGCGTGCGACCGACGCCGGCGAAGCTGATGCCGCGGCGTTCCATCGCCTCGATCGAATGCAGCAGGCCGGAGACGCCGTAGTCCAGGCAATGGTTCGTCGCGGTGGCGAACAGGCCGAACCCGGCCTCGACCAGCTCGTCGATCACCCAGGCCGGCGCGCCGAAATGCGAGCCGCCGCTCTCCAGCGCGGGATCGCCGCGGTAATCGTTGGCGAGCACCTCAAAATTGGTGAAGGCAACATCGGCGCCGCGCACGATGTCGAACAGGGGGCGCAGGACCGGGTCGGTCCGGCTCAGCAGGCGGCGTTGCAGGATGCTGTCACCGGTCAGGGCAAGGCGGAGGCTCATCGGCGGGCACCTTCATCTGTCGCTCCGGTGCATCATGAACCGGAGAATGTGCGCCGCAACCCCTCCTGCAAGCTAATCGGGTTCACACCCAACAGCAGTTTCATCTCGTCGACCGGGAATGCCTTGTCTTCCATCAACCGGCGCACCTCGGCGATGCGGATATAGGGCAGGCCAGGCAGCAGCGTCAGCGGTGTGGCGGCGATCAACAGCCAGCCAGGCAGGTTGACGATCGGCAGCCGCCCCATGCCCGCGGCGTCGGCGATGGCACGGGTGAAATCGGCGTAGCTGACCGGTTGCGGCCCGGCGACCACGACGGCATGCGGGCTGGACCAGTCGCGGTCGAGCGCGGCGAGGATGCAGGCGGTCAGGTCATCCTGGTGGATCGGCTGCACCAGGTTGGCGCCGCCGCCCGGCAGCGGCAGCAGCGGCAGGCGCCGCATCAAAGCCGCCAGACGGCGGACGTTGTCCTCGCCTTGGGCGCCGTAGATCATCGTCGGGTGCAGGATCACCCCGCCGCGCCCGCTGGCCAACAGCGCCTGTTCGCCGGCGATAACCCCCTTGCCATGTGCATCCGGCCAGCGCGAGAACCGCCGCGTGCTGCCCAGCAGCACGAAACTCGCCATCGCGGGGGCCGCCGCCAGCAGCGCCGGCGCATGGCGCGCATGGGCGCAGGACACCACCACCCCCGCCCCTTCGAGTGCGGGCACCAGGGTCATGGGCTCGTTCAGATCAGCGATGCGGGCCTCTCCGGGCAGTCCCAGGTCCGCCCATTTCGCCGCATTGCGCACCACGGGGACGAATTCCTGGCCGCGCGCCATCAGCGCCCGGCATAACGCCACACCGGACCGCCCAGAGGCGCCCACCACATGAACCGGACCGCGCATCGTTCGCACCCGCTTTGCCAGAACGCCCGTCGTGCCGCCGATTGGGCGGCAGCGCAAGTGTTATGCCGGCGTGATGTGGTATAAAAATACCACACACTCTAACCCTTGACAGCACAAGGAGAAATCAACATAAGCCGCACCTCATTGCGGCCCAATCCTCGGCGCCGCGGCACAAGGAAAATGCCCTAATGAAGACCACCCTCTCGCTGAAACCCGCGGAGGTGAAGAAGGACTGGGTGCTGATCGACGCGGAAGGCCTCGTCCTCGGCCGCCTCGCCGTCATCATCGCCAACCGTCAGCGCGGCAAGCACAAGCCGACCTTCACCCCGCATGTCGACGGCGGAGACAACGTGATTGTTGTCAACGCCGGCAAGGTCAAGGTTACCGGCAACAAGCTGGACCAGTCCGTGCTGTACTACCACACCGGCTATGCTGGTGGCATCAAGGGCCGTTCGATCCGTCAGCGCCTTGACAGCGCCCATCCGGAGCGCGTGCTGGAAAAGGCCGTCGAGCGGATGATCACCCGCGGCCCGCTGCAGCGCGCCCAGATGAAGCATCTCTACGTCTATGCCGCCGCCGAGCACCCCCATGATGGCCAGCAGCCGAAGAAGCTGGATATCGCCGGCCTCAACGCCAAGAACGCGAGGATCTGAGCCAATGTCCGGAACCGCAAGCCGCACGCTGGCCGACCTCAAGGATCTTGCCGTCGCCACGGCCGTGCCCGTTACCGATGCGCCGAAGTATGAAGTCAAGCGCGATGCGCAGGGCCGCAGCTACGCCACCGGCCGCCGCAAGGAATCGGTTGCCCGCGTCTGGATCAAGCCGGGCAAGGGCGAGATCATGATCAACGGCAAGCGCGTGGGCCAGTATTTCGCCCGCCCCGTGCTGCGCATGCTGATAACCCAGCCGTTCCTGGTTGCCGATCGCTACAACCAGTTCGACGTCTACTGCACTGTCAACGGCGGCGGCCTCTCCGGCCAGGCCGGCGCGGTGCGCCACGGCATCAGCCGGGCGTTGACCTATTACGAGCCAGGGCTGCGCGGCATCCTGAAGGTCGCCGGCTTCCTGACGCGCGACAGCCGCACCGTCGAGCGTAAGAAGTATGGCCGCGCCAAGGCCCGGCGTAGCTTCCAGTTCAGCAAGCGCTGATCTGGCCGCATCGGCGAGACGATCGGGGGGAGGCGAAAGCCTCCCCTTTTTCGTTTCGGCCCGATCGCGCATGATCCCGCGATGAACCGACAGCAACGCCGCGCCGCCGCACGCACAAGCGGCCTCAATGCGATAGATATCCCCGCCCTATTGAACCGCGCCGCCGAGCAGCATCGCGCCGGCGCTTTTGGCGCGGCCGAGGCACTGTACCGGCAGGTGCTGGCAGCAGAACCGGCGCAGTACGATGCGCTGCACCTGCTGGGTGTGATCGCGCATGAGCGCGGTCGCCATAAGGCCGGCATCGAACTGATCGGCAAGGCCATTGCGCTGAAACCAGACGTCGCCAACTTTCACGGCAACCTGGCCAACGCGCTGTTTGCCGCGGGCCGTACCTGCGATGCTCTGGCAGCCTATGACCGTGCCATCGCCCTGACGCCGCATGATGGCCTGTTCCATTACAATCGCGGCCGGCTGCTGCAGGACCTCGAGCGAGAGGATGAGGCGCTCACCGCCTATGACGAAGCGGTGCGCCTTGCACCGAAACTTGCACCGGCCTGGGTCAACCGAGGCAATACGCTGCGCAGCCTCAAACGGTACCAAGAGGCGTTGGAGAGCTACGACCACGCAACCGCGCTAACCCCTGACATGCCGGAAGCCTGGTCTAGCCGTGGCAACGCGTTCCAGGATCTCCGCCGACCGGCGGATGCAGCCGCGAATTACGCTCACGCGCTCGCGTTGCGCCCTGGCGATGGGGAGACCTGGTTCCGGCGCGGCCTGGCGATGGCGGCGCAGCACCTTATGGCGGAGGCCCTGGACTGCCAGGACCGTGCCCTGGACCTGCTGCCACGCCATGCGGGTGTGCTGCGGGCACGAGTCGAAATCCTGGTGGCCCTGCACCGACCGCCAGAGGCCTTGGCTGCCGTCGACGCGGCGATTGCCGCCGATGCCAAGAGTGCGGAACTCTACCAGATCAGGGCGAGCATCCTGCTTCTGGCTCAGCAATATGCCGCTGCGGTGGAAGATTATCGGCGTGCTTTGGCCATCGATCCGGCGTGTCGCTACGTGGCCGGGGATTTGTTGCATGCGCGCATGCAAATCGGCGACTGGTCGGGTATGGATCAGGCCTGGAGCGATCTGCGCGACGGCATCGTCGCCGGCAAATTGGTGGCCACTCCCTTTGTGGTTGCCGGTATGCCATCTGACGCCCCGTTGCAGCAGCGTGCGGCTCGGCTCTTCGCCGGATCTGTCATTACCGATAGGCCGCCCCCGGCTTTCGCGCAGCCGCGCGCTGCCGGCCCGGTGCGCGTTGCCTATCTGTCGGCTGATATGCATGTCCACGCCACGACCTATTTGCTGGCGGCGACGCTGGAGCAGCACGACCCGGCACGCGTCGATGTCAGCGTGTTGTCCTATGGGCCGCCGGCTGATGACAGCATGCGGCAGCGGGTACGCCATGCGGTGCCGCGCTTCGAAGATGTCAGTGCACGGTCAGATGAACAGATCGCCGCGCGCATGCGTGCGCTTGGGATCGATATCGCGATCGATCTGAAGGGCTATACCGCCAATGGC